>JAGVTV010000084.1 GCA_019136675.1 Bacteroidota bacterium | reverse complement strand
GGTGCGGATGGGAGTTAAAAATCTCACATGTATCTCCAATAATGCCGGAGTGGATGATTTTGGACTGGGACTCCTCCTTCAGAACCGGCAGATCAAAAAAATGATCTCATCCTATGTAGGCGAAAATGACGAATTTGAAAGGCAGATGCTAAGTGGCGAGCTTGAGGTCAAACTAATACCCCACGGCACACTTGCTGAAAGGTGCCGAGCTGCTCAGGCAGGTATCCCGACTTTTTATACACCTGCAGGGTACGGTACTGAGGTTGTAGCAGGAAAGGAGATCAGAGAGTTTAATGGCAAGATGTATGTAATGGAAAAGGCCTTTGAGGCAGACATTGCTTCGCTTGTTTTCATTTCCCTAAAACACATAACCAGCACCAAGTCCCAGACCAACAAAGGAAGGTTTATCAACTGTGGCTTCCTGATTTACTGTATTTTGCAGAGATTTGAACCATGAAGCTTGTGCACAAACAAACCATGATGGAGAAAATACATATCCAACATTGAATTGTGCACCGGCACTGACAACAAACCTGCTTTTCAGATCCGGACTGATACCACTGTATTCTGCGATGTCATTGCCAATAAGTTTTTTACCACTGCCACCTGTGTGTATAGTAAATACCGGGCCGATACTGCTTTTGACATACCATTTGGAAAGATTGTACTGATAACCCAGCAAAAGTGGTAGCTGAAGCAAGGATATTTCATTGCGGTTTCTGAATTTTCTCTTTTCTGTCACATTGCGGCTTACATGTTCTGTAATACCAGTATTAATTCCCGAAATCAGGTTGTGCTCAATCGTCGTCACTACATTGACATTTTTGATTTCTGTTTTGGTTCCATCATAAAAATAATCGGAATACCATAGCTGATAATCAAGCCCTGTACTTACAAAAATGTTCCTTGAAGTGAAC
The DNA here is from genome assembly GCA_019136675.1 of Bacteroidota bacterium. GTDB lineage: Bacteria > Bacteroidota > Bacteroidia > Chitinophagales > Saprospiraceae > OLB9. The sequence goes on along the minus strand of JAGVTV010000084.1, from coordinate 9,189 downwards.
AGATCTGCACGAACAAAAGCAGATAAGCCAGGCAATTCTTTTTCAACAACGGTGGCATTGTGTCCGGCAGATGAAAATATCTGGTCGTTTTTTTGTTGTCGGTTCCACAAGACAGTGCCACCACCAAAACAAATGTCCTTAGCCATAATAAAAGATTTGTTTGCCGGTTTTATAAACGCGGTGTGTTCAGGTATGTCAATAACTGATTCTTTAGTGGTTAAGACATTAAAGGTAAGGGTGGGCAAGGATGTCATTGCAGAAAAATACTTGGTTTCCTTATGTGTTTCCGGGTTCAGTTTTTCACTTTCACTTCCTTTTCCGATAATATTTTCTGCTGACGCCAAAGTGACGTTGTTAGATGGGTTTATTGCTGTACCGGAATCTGTTTCAGTTACAATTGACTGATTCGTTGTAGCAAATGAGCTGGCAGGTATTTCAGATATTTTTTGGAATTTTTGTTGCTTTGAAACAGGATGTGAAGGATTGATTATGTCCTGTTTACCGGAAGTGGTCTGGCTTTCTGTTTTGTTTGATTCTGTGTTGGAAGGTTTTATTACTGTTTCAATATTTTCGTTTGAATCAATGTTGATATGATTGGATTCATCTGTTTTATCGATCTTCTGAACTACGACCTTATTATCTGGTTTTTGAGAGGGTTTATCTTCATTTTGTGTAAGAATTAACCCAAGAATTCCTCCGAGACAAAGTATTCCCAAAAGGAAAAACAATATTCCGTTTCTTCTTTTCTTTTTTTGAGGCATTTTGTTAAAAATACCTTGTTTTACAGAATCCCACTCATACCCTTCCGGCAATCCGGATTCCTGTCGCAACGTATCTTTTAATTTATTGTAATAAGCCATATTGTATCATATTTGAAGTATTCAAAATATTGGTCTTTATCCATTTTATCGCTCTGAATAACTGTGAACGAGACGTTTCCTGTGTGATGCCCAGCAATTCGCTGATTTCTCTATGTGAATATTCGTCGATGACAGATAATAAAAAAATGGTTTTGTATCCCTCTGGCATGTCTGCCAACATATTTTCGAGATCTTTTTCGGTAAACTTTTCCAGCGTCTCCAAAGTGTCGTATTCTATATCTTCCATTATTTCAATGGTATAGACCATATTCAACCTGCTGTTTTTACGCAAAAAATTGATGCATTGGTTTACACAAATCCGGGACATCCAGCTTTTAAAGCTTCCCTTATTCAAATCAAAATTGTCAAGGCTGGTAAAAACATGGGCAAAAATTTCCTGAAGCACATCTTTCCTGTCATGATCTTCACTGAAATAGTTTTTGACAATAGTAAAAACATAAGGCGCACAGGTGTTGTACAAAGTGCGGAATGCACTCTGGTCTCCTTTCTGACATTGTAAAAGTAAGGCCTGTTCTACCAACATACTTTAAAAATCTATTCGCATAGTTCCAATTCTGAATAAATATCGTCTAAGGAAAAAAGCGATACGGTTTTATTATTTTCATTTCTTTTTATCTGAACAGGGTATTGGGGAATATATCCTGAAAAAGTGCTGTCCTGAATAGCTGATGTCAGTTGTCCGAGGTTGACAAAGATTCTGTTATTGCCAAAATTATCCGTAGCGGTTACAGGAAAATCAATCTCATAGCATGCGGGAATTTTAAAGGCAGAAGTTCCGTAAAGCAACATCCACAAATCTCCTTTTTCTTCACAACTCAATAAATAATGTATTAATTCCTCTTCGGAATTTACAATAAGGTGTCTGCCTGTGGGATCAAGTAGCGGAAGCGGGAAAATAAAACCATTAAACCTGCCCTGATTCACAATTTTTCCCAAATCACGGCTATAATCAACCGTAACTGGAGGATTTACCCCTGATACTGCAATTTGTATCGGGAAATCAAATTGGTAACATCCAAAATAGGAAAATGAACCAAAACTGCTGTCAGGGTTGATAATATCATTACAAGTTGATAAAAGAAATAGTAAAAATTCTCCGTCATTAACTATTGTTTTATTTCCTGTCTCATCAATAAGGGTGAGTGGAAAAATAAAAAATAATGATTCGGCAACCTGTTTCTGAATAAAAGTTTTTTCATCAGGTATATTGAGAATTTTATTTTCCGTGGTTTTCACTTTTAGTGGATATTCCAGATTGAAACAAGAGTTTTCGTAATTAATTAAAAATGTGGGAAACTCAAAGCCTGAAGGATTAAAACCATCCGGAAAACATCCCGCGACGTATGAAGCGAATTCCCATAAATCATTTGCCACAACATTAAAACCAAGCTGGTCGGCAAATTCCAGGGGATATACAAAATCCAAAATGATTAATGAGCTGTCACTGAACAGAGAAAGAAATTCATCTTCTGATCCGACCTGATGAATGTTGTTTTTATCGTCAGTTACCCGCAATGGAAACAAAACAGTCACACATTCTACCTGTACGCCTGCCTCTGATGTATTGCTCCTGGCCTTTGTCATAATATCATTGACAATGACAGTATCTGCCTCAATGGTTTCAATTTCAATATCCTTGGTGTCAAATTCGTCAACCCCACAGGAAGTTAGCAGGCTAAAAACAAGAAAAAATAGGATATACTTGACTGTCATAATTTCATCATTTACATGAAAATACACATAGTATTCGTAAAATTAAGGTAAATCGTTGCACGAAGGTCAGGATTTTTTAAATTTTGTTTTTTCAAATCTATAATTTTTATTTTAAATGAAAAACTTTGGCGCATTAGTTTGTGTAAAGAAATTTCATTTCTTCCTATTTTTGAAAAATTGTAATAATAAAAATTATTTTTTTTTTACGTGCAACGTTTTTAGCTTTGCCTGCGAATACTATGACGACAATTATTTGTAGGCATTAAAAATTAAAAAAAATGAATATCAAGAACGTACTCTTTTTATTGCTCATGCTGGCAACAAATCTGACAATGGCACAGAATGAATGCATGTGTCCGATGATATATGAACCGGTGTGTGCCCAGGATTCTTCAGGATCTTATGCTGAGTTTTCCAATGCCTGTTTTGCAGAATGTTTCGGATTTACAGTGTTGGAAGATCCCACTCTTTGTAATATCATCGTTGTCGGTGATTGTGGTTGTGAAATTACAGACAGCACATACATTTGTGCACAGGACAGTCTGGGCAATGTGTTTCCTGTTCCAAATGCCTGTTTTGCAGCGTGTTGGGGGTTAACAGTGGTGGAAGGCCAGGACTGTTTTGAAAATCCATGGGAAGACTGTATATGTCCTCAAGTATACGATCCGGTATGTGCAGTGGACAGCAATGGAGTGTATGTTGAATTTTCCAATTCCTGTTATGCTGAATGTTTTGGATTCACAGTTGTGGAAGATTCCACATTGTGTGACTTTATTGGAGGAGGGGATTGCGGTTGTGAAGTGACGGACAGCACCTATATATGTGCACAGGATAGTTTAGGAAATATTTATCCCGTACCTAACGAATGTTTTGCAGCGTGTTGGGGGTTAACAGTGGTGGAAGGCCAGGATTGTTTTGATGATCCATGGGGCGAATGTAATTGTCCCGAGATCTATGATCCTGTATGTGCTGTGGATAGCCTTGGCAACTATGTTGAATTTCATAATCAGTGTTATGCAGAGTGTTTTGGTTATACAGTAGTGGAGGATTCAATGTGTAATATTGGTGGCTGGAATGAATGCGAATGTGAATTTGATGAAAACGAACCGTTTGTTTGTGCAGTCGATTCACTGGGACATCCGTGTTATGTTCCAAATGCATGCTTTGCAGCCTGCTGGGGTTTGACAGTGACTGATGATTCACTTTGCAATGTTATTGAAATTGACCCTGAAATCGATCTTGAAGTTCTGAATTGTATTGATTCACTTAATATTGATGAAAACACGTCATTCCAGGAAGCATTACTTTTGTTGAGTGAGTCCTGTGGACTTGAATTGCCTGAATGTATTTCCGAAGCTCCGTTGTTTGAAAATGATTCATTATTCATAGCATATTTAATGGAATTTTGTGATGGAGATTTCGGGTTTAACGGAAATACTCAGGGTTCCAATGTGATGAATTTATACAATCATTTGAATGCTGAAAGTACTTCATCTACAGACGATGTCACAAAAACAGGACTGCAGGTAAGCCTCATCAGCAATCCTGTGACAGGAAGAATTGAATACAAAATCAATACATCCAAGGGTGGTAAAACTGAAATTTCTCTGATGAATATCAACGGACAGAAATTTATTCAGCAAAGTGTTCTGTTGAGTGAAGGAGTTCATAATTATTCAATCGATGTTGATGGATTTAAACCCGGAATTTACATTCTGAGTGTTACTGACAGAGAAACTGTAGCAAACTGTAAAGTAATCATTGCAGAATAAAGTTAATGATTAGCCCCAAGGGGTTATATAAAAGACCGTTTAGTGATTTTTTACCAAAGGCAACAAAAATTGTCTTAGCCGGTAAAATAAATCCTAAACGGTCTTTTATTTTTTCCTTTGACCATTTCTTAAAAAAGGAGTCTTCTGTCGGGTAAATACCATTTTAAAACCGACAAACCGACGGACAGGATAAATCAATTTAAGCAGCTGTTCCGGTACAATAGCTCTCAAAGTTTTGAAGCAACATCCAGGTATATTGAGTTGGCTCGGGAAGCCGGTATATCTCCGGCTGCAATGGCACTGGCCTTTGTTAATGACAGGCCATTTGTCACCAGCAATATCATAGGTGCCACTACAATGGATCAACTCCAGGAAAACATCAACAGCATCGATGTGGTGTTATCTCCACATATCATGCAAGAGATTGACATCATTCACAAAGAAATTTCCAATCCGGCACCCTGACCTTTGGAAAAGCATGGTTTAATTCTGTATTTTTGCAAAATAAACCTTGCTCTGATGATTACCAAAAATGTTAGCTCAGCCACCGAAGCCCTCAGTGGCATTACAGACGGCATGACCCTTATGCTGGGTGGGTTTGGGTTGTGTGGCAGGTGCGGATGGGAGTTAAAAATCTCACATGTATCTCCAATAATGCCGGAGTGGATGATTTTGGACTGGGACTCCTCCTTCAGAACCGGCAGATCAAAAAAATGATCTCATCCTACGTAGGCGAAAATGACGAATTTGAAAGGCAGATGCTAAGTGGCGAGCTTGAGGTCGAACTAATACCCCAGGGCACACTTGCTGAAAGGTGCCGAGCTGCTCAGGCAGGTATCCCGGCTTTTTATACACCTGCAGGGTACGGCACTGAGGTTGCAGCAGGAAAGGAGGTCAGAGAGTTTAATGGCAAGATGTATGTAATGGAAAAGGCCTTTGAGGCAGATTTTGCCATTGTGAAGGCATGGAAAGGCGACACTACCGGCAACCTCATTTTCAGGGGTACTGCCAGAAACTTTAATCCAGGTATGTGCGGAGCAGCAAGGATAACCATTGCTGAGGTCGAAGAATTGGTACCTCCTGGTACCCTTGACCCCAATTTTATTCACATCCCGGGCATATTTATCCAGCGTATTTATCAGGGCCAGGCCTACGAAAAGCGGATAGAACAAAGGACTGTCCGCAAAAAGGAAACGGTCTAGTATGGTTGACTTGTACGAATTCAGTCTTGGCCCTTTTGCCAGAGGATTTCATGTGGTGACAGACGATGTGGTCCGCCATTTAGGCAGGCTACCTGAGATAGGGGTGCTTAACCTCTTTATTAAACATACATCTGCAGCCATCTGCATAAACGAAAACTATGATCCGGATGTCCTGGATGATTTCAGTACCTTTTATGATCGGCTGGTACCGGAGTATTTTCCGGGTATGAAGCATACCACCGAAGGGCCTGACGATATGCCTGCACACATCAAGTCAGTATTTACTGGGACATCACTGATGGTACCCATATCAGACCATAAACTCTGCCTCGGCACCTGGCAGGGTATTTACCTTTGCGAATTCAGAAACAATGCCCGGGCAAGGGACCTCGTTGCCACTATAATTACATAAGTTATTTTCGTATGTTTTCATGTTTTAGGATTTATGTGCTCATTGCTGTTTTTGGCATTATTTGCAATGAGTCTCTGATCTCCCAGGAAAGGCCTCCCATGATCCACATAGGGCTTGATGCTCCGGACTGGATGAAGATGATGGCTGATGATAATCCTGATGTCTTCCGGATACAACAGCTTTATGAAGATTACTACCGCAGCCACCCATTCGAAAAAAACAGCTACACCCAGTATTACAAAAGATTTATGAGGTATGCCAGACCATATACCGATGGGGACGGCCAAATCAGCATTCCAGACGCCGGTGAGCTTGCCGCAAAAGAGAGGACTATCCGGAAGTGGAGAAACGACCCTGCCCGTATGGCCAACTGGATTTTTGTCGGACCCAATGAGACATGGACCCCTGACGCAAACACCAAGGTTACCTGGCAAACCAATATTTATTGCATAGACATAGCCCCGACCAATGCCAATATCCTCTACGCTGGCGGAGAAAGCGGGGGTCTGTGGAAGACTACAAACAAGGGCATTTCGTGGACGCTCAAGACCGGTAATATACTGCACGGGTCATTCAATGCCGTCAAGGTGCACCCTGCAAATGATCAGACCGTATACACTTCCTCCTCCTCAAAAATACTGAAAACCACGGATGGAGGCAATACATGGTTGACGGTTTACACCGAATCGGGCCTTACGGTGTATGAATTTGCATTTTCGTCCCAGGACCCACAAGTGGTGGTAGCCGCAACAAGCAAGGGTTTGCTTCGCACTACCAATGGGGGAGGCAGCTGGACCAAAATCTGGACCGACCTTACCTGGACGGTTAAAAAGAAAGAAGGATCGGTAAACGCATTTTTTGCCATCAGAGACCAGGGGAATTCATCAGAGTTTATGATCTCAACGGACAATGGCCTTAACTGGACTACTGGAAATACAGGCTGGTGGGCACCGGGCTTCGGCGAATCCGTGACAGGGGCCATCATTGCTACCTGCCCCACCAACACCTCGAAAGTGTATGCCTACCTGTGTGGCAACGGTGGTACACTAAATGGCTATATAGGTGTCTTTGTCAGCAATGACTCTGGCTCAAGCTGGCAAAATACAAATCCTTCCGGGCTGATCGGAGGGACTTATTCCATACCGACGCATACCAATCTCATGGCCAACAACGGAACCACCGGCTTCAACCAGGGATTTTATGATATGGCGATTGTTGTAAATCCGACAAACGAAAACCAGCTCATCGCCGGGGGCACTTCCTGGTTTAAGAGTACTGACGGCGGAGCCACCTGGAACTCACTCGGCGGATATGTAGGCGGCCTGCCATATTCTCATCCCGATATCCAGTGGCTTGCAGCATCCGGTTCTGATTTGTGGATAGCGTCTGATGGTGGTCTCAACTATTCTTCAGATTTTGGTGTAAGCCACGAAGCCAGAATGAATGGTATCACCGGCTCAGATATGTGGGGTTTCGGATCAGGATGGAATACCGACCTTCTCGTGGGAGGACGATACCACAACGGAAATATGGCATACCATGAATCCTTTCCCGCCGGCAAAGTGTACAGGATGGGAGGAGGCGAGGCAGCCACAGGATATGTCAATCCCGGGCCCGGTAATAAGGTGTATTTTTCTGATATCGGCGGACGCAGGATCAGATCCGGCTTCGGCTCAGGAGTGGATAATTTTTCAGTAGGTGCCTGGCCAAACGAAAGTTACGCCTATTATGCCAACAGTGAGATGGTTTTTCATCCCAATTATTACAATTCGATATTTATTGGCAAAGACAATATATTGTATAAAAGTACCGATGGTGGGTTAAGTTATATACCATGGTATACCTTTCCTGGCACTACTTCAAATGATGTGTACGAAATAAGTATCGCAAGGTCCAACCCATCCAGAATGTACTGTTCACAATGGGATGGCACTGATGATAAACTATGGAGATCTGACGATGGTGGTGCCACCTGGACTGCTATGACACCCCTGCCCCTGCCAAACAACAATGACCGTGTAAAGATGGACGTCAGCAATACCGACCAGGATGTGATCTGGGTCGGCGTGACGTACGGATCTAATGGAAAAAAGATATATAAATCAGTCAACGGCGGGGCTTCATGGACCAATCTGACAACAGCCACCCTCGACAATGTCACCGTTCAGGACGTTTTGGCTCAGTATGGAACAAATGGCGGAGTGTACCTGGGTACCGATGCCGGCGTATTCTACCGCAACAATACACATGCAGACTGGCAGCCGTTTAGTACCGGCCTTCCCGTCAGTGTCGAGACTAACAGGCTGAAACCTTTTTACAGGGATAACAAAATACGCAACGGTTGCTGGGGATTTGGCATTTGGGAGTCGCCTCTCTTTGAAAGTTCGCAGATCCAGGCTATGCCCACGGTGGCAGCAAGAGAAGTAGGCTGCACAAGGGACACCGTCTATTTTGATGACTATTCCGTCCTGAATCATGCCGGGGCAGCCTGGCAATGGACTTTTCAGGGGGCCTCCTATGTCAGCAGTACCTCAGTCAGAAACCCCAAAGTCGTGTACAGCAATCCGGGTACATATGACGTAACTCTGACCATAACCAACGGCCAGGGCCAGTCTGACAGCAAAATTATGTTTGGCATGGTCACAGTCCTGAATAAATGCCAGACTGACACCATACCGGGTAAGGCACTGGTTGCCTCCGGGACGGACAAACACGGTTACGTGCCTGATTTCGGATTGACCAATGTCAGCAGCCTGACAGTTACGGCTTGGGTTAAACCCAATGGCATCCAGCCGGATTATTCGTCCATCTTTATGGGCGACGGCACCAATGCAGCAGGATTTAATTTTAAAGATGGCACCAACAAACTGGCCTATCACTGGCCTGGCGGACAATGGTGGTGGGACAGCAATATTAATGTGCCAGCTGACCAATGGAGTTTTGTAGCCATGGTCGTAAAACCCACAGGCATCACCGTCTACTGCAACGAACAGTCTGCTACCCACAGTTTTACTCTTACTCCGACGGATATTCCGGCTTTCAGGTTAGGCAGCTACCGCAATTGGACATCGAGAAATATGAACGGTCAGATCGACGAAGTGGCCATTTACAACCGTGCTCTTACAACCTCAGAGATCCGTAATCTGAGACACCTGACCAAAAAACCGGCCGATGACCTCTCACTGATTGCTTACTATCAGTTTAATTCG
>JAGVTV010000150.1 GCA_019136675.1 Bacteroidota bacterium | reverse complement strand
TCATCGTTACCACTAAAAAGGGAGCTAAAAAAGACGGATCCATCAAGTTGGGTTACAATGGTCAGTTTGGGGTAAGCAATATACTCAGGCAGATCAGTATCATGAACGCTTCTGAGTTTGTTTCCGCCGGAGGAACCAATCTGGGTAAGTCCACTGACTGGGTCAATGAAGTAACTCAAACAGGCACAAACCAGGTGCATAACCTTTCTGCTGAAGGCGGCTTTGGTAAGACCAGTTTCAGGATTGCCGGTAACCTTCGTAAGTTGGATGGTATCCTGAAGACTTCAGGCTTTGACCAGTTTAATACAAGGTTGAACATTAACACCAAAGCACTAAATGACAAATTGTCCATCGATTTCAGTACTTCTTTCACTCAAAGAAACCAGGATTTTGCCTTTAATGAGGCCCTGAGGTATGCGATCATATACAACCCAACTGCACCAGTAATGGGAGCAGATTCACCATACCCGTTCAATGCTCCACAGTTTGGAGGTTATTTCGAATCATTGGGATTGTTTGATGCGTTTAACCCTGTTTCCATCATTAACCAAAATTCAAATAAGGGAAGAAGGAGAGAGTTCAACTATGGTGTGAATCTGGGGTATGAGCTGTTAGAGGGTCTTACTGCAAATTTCAGACTTGCTCAGCAGAACAATACCGCAAGCACCAGGACATATTACCCAACCACTTCTCTGTTCAGAGGTAATGCCACAAGCCCTATCAGAAAAGGCAGGGCCGACCTGTTCAACAGCGATTCTGACTTTAAACTTTATGAAGCTTACCTGACCAATACAAACCAGTTTGGAAATACAAACCTTACACTCACGGCAGGATATTCATTCCAGCAAAGCAATTACTTCGGTAATTCTATGAGTATAGGAGACTTCCCAAATAACGATATTGACTTTATCAACAATATTGAAACTTCCCAGGACCTCCAAAATGCAGGATTTATCACTGTCAATTCTGATGCCTCTCCTGATGAAAAAATTATAGCTTTCTTCGGTAGGGCCAATCTTTCATTTGACGATGCCATCTTCTTCAATGCTTCTGTAAGGAGAGAAGGATCTACCAAACTCGGAGAAGCCAACAGATGGGGATGGTTCCCTGCAGCGGGTGTAGCTGTTGACCTTAACAAATACATTGGTTCAGAGGCTATTGATCTGCTTAAATTCAGGGTTGGATATGGTGTTACCGGTTCGCTTCCAAGATTTAATGGATTGTCCAAGCCTATCAGGAGCATCGTAAACGGTCCCAACGGATCGGTTTCCACAGTACTTCAAAGGGCAGCAAACCCTGATCTGAAGTGGGAGGCTAAAGGCGAAACCAATGTCGGTCTGGACTTCGGATCAGGCAGACTAAAGGGATCTATTGATGTTTACACCAGGGATATCAAGGACTTCATCCTTGAGAGGACAGTTGATGTAGCTGTATACGGTGTAAACAAAAGATTTGAAAATGCCGGTAAACTTAACACCAAAGGTGCTGAACTTGCCCTTAACTACGACCTGATCAAAGGTGCTTCTACCAGTTATACTACAGGAGTAGTGCTCTCCACTTACAAGACAATACTTAAGGAATATGTTATTCCGCAGGAAATGAGGGCTAACCTTGGAGCTCCCGGCCAGAATGGTACTAATATGGTGATTGTAAAGGAAGGACAGGAAATCGGACAGATTTGGGGACCTGAGTTTACAGGAGTGGATGATAAAGGTAACCCTACTTTTGCTGACCTCAACGGTGACGGACAGTTTGTAACGGGTGCTGACAAAGCCCTCGAACCAAATGCGGACTTCAGGGTACTTGGCAAAGGAATTCCTAGCCTGGAACTCGGATGGAACAACAATCTCAATGTAAAAGGATGGACAATCAATGCTTTCTTCAGAGGAGCATTCGGCCACAGCCTGGTTAATACGTTCAGAGCATTCTATGAGCCACAGGTAGCTTCTCAGTCTTCTTACAACTATATGAACACAAGCCTGAAAGTAGACGGACTCAAGACAGCAAGGTTCAGCTCACTGTATGTAGAGAAGGCAGACTTCTTCAAGCTTGACAACCTGACCATTTCCAGGAGCATTCCATTGGGTGGAGTTAAGGCGATCCAAAACCTTAATATTTCACTCACAGGTCAAAACCTTTTTGTACTCACCAAGTACACAGGTACAGATCCTGAGCCTTCTCTGGTTTATTATGGTACAGTAGATAACGGAGCTGTTGAGGATGTTAACAATCCGGATGTACTCAGCCCGGGTATTGACAGCCGTAACAACTATTTTACAGCAAGAACATTTACATTAGGCATTAACTTTAACTTTTAAAATCAATAAACGATGTTAAATAGGAATAAATATTTGATTTTATCCTTTTTAGTCCTGTTTTTGGCTTCCTGTACCAATCTGGACGAAAAACTAAAGGGAGATATCACTGAGGATATCCAGATTCCGGGCCTTGGTACCGGAGGAGGCGGTGGATCAGGTGATGTTTTGGGCGGTGCGTTTGCCGGCCTGAGAAACATCGGTACCGCCAACCACAGTAACGTTTACAGCATCCAGGAGATTACTTCTGACGAAATGTGTATCGGAGCCAAAGGAGGTGACTGGTTTGACGGAGGTATCCTGGTCGAACTTCACAGACACACCTATACGCCGACGCATGCGTTCATCACAGGTACATGGAATAACCTTTACAGTGCCATCAATACTACCAATGAATTGCTCAAGGGTGGTACACTTGATGCTAACCAGACCGCTCAGGTAAGAGCTCTCAGAGCTTACTATTACATGAAGCTTATGGATTTTTATGGTAATGTCAAGATAATCACTCAGCCAGGAGTAGATGCTCCTCAGGCTACCAGAGAACAGGTGTTTAGTTTTGTAGAAAGCGAATTGCTCGCTGCACTCGGAGTATCTGCCGTAGGTCCTGGTATGAACCTTGCCAATAGCCCGCTGGGTGCCGGCACTGACAAAAACAGGATCAATGTTTATGGTGCCCTGGGTATCATATCTCAGTTGTACCTCAATGCAGAAACTTATGTAGGTACAAAGATGTACGACAAGGCTGCAGCGGCAGCAGGTTACGTTATCGACAGCGGAGCATACTCACTTTGCGGTGACGGATGCAAGGTGCCTAACCTGGGAAGAAGGCCTTCTGTTACTTCTGACCCTGAAAACCTTGAGGGTTATGCAGCGGTGTTTGCACCAAATAACGAAAGTAACCCTGAAAACATCTTTACCGTTTATTATGACGAGGCAAAGGCCGGTGGTATGAACTTCGCGATGATGAGTCTGCACTACTCCAGCCAGTTTACCTGGAACTTCACAGCTCAGCCATGGAACGGATATGCCACACTGGAGGAATTTTATAACTCTTATGAGAATGGTGACGTACGTAAGAAAAACAACTTTATCGTAGGTCCTCAGCTCGACTTCGGTGGTTCTGCTATCCTGGACTATGCTGCAGATGACAGCGACCTTCAGCTTAATTATACTCCGGCCATCAACGAACTTACACCTAACTGTAAGAGGGAGGCAGGAGCAAGACCCGGTAAGTTTTCTTACAAGCAGCTCGGAAGACCTGATATGGACAATGATTATCCTATCGTCCGTTTGGGTGATTTGTACCTCATCAGAGGCGAAGCCAAAGCTCGTCAGTCAGGCAACTGGAACGATGCACTTGCTGATGTTAACGTGATCAGGAGAAGGGCTAAAGTTTCTGAGTACACTACACTGAATGCAGCTGAATTCCTCAAGGAAAGAGGAAGGGAAATGTATCAGGAAGGTATCAGGAGGACTGACCTTATCCGTTTCGGAAGGTATAATGATGCATGGTGGGAAAAACCAGCTTCACAGCCTTTCCGTAACCTGTTCCCGATTCCTCAGGATGCCATCAACGCAAGTGGTGGAACACTCAAGCAAAATCCAGGTTACTAAAATTTATTATAACTTTTAAAAAAGGGCTGTCCTTATGGACGGCTCTTTTTTTTTCATCCAAAGAATGAATCAAATATCAGGTAAAGGGGCTCTGCTTTTATTGGTCTTTTGTGTACTTGCTTCCTGCAAAAAGGACCAGGACGTTAGACTATTTTCGTTAATGGCGGCCGGTGAAACCGGTATCAGTTTCGAAAATAATGTTCCTTATACCGAAGAGTTTAATACCTATACCTACAGGAATTTCTACAACGGAGGTGGTGTCGCCCTGGGAGACATTAACAATGACGGTCTGACCGACATCTATTTTACCGGTAATATTACTGACAACAGGCTATACCTCAATAAGGGCAACTGGAAATTTGAAGATATAACCGGCAAAGCAGGCGTTGCCTGTCAGGGGGTTTGGTCTACCGGTGCCACTATGGCCGATGTCAATGCTGACGGGTGGATGGATATATACGTATGCAAAGCAGGTAAGCCGGGAGGGGAAAACAGGCATAACGAACTTTTTATTAATAACGGGGACCTCACATTTACAGAAAAGTCTGAGGAGTACGGACTCAATAATACAGGTCTCTCTATCCATGCTTCTTTTTTTGACTATGACAGAGATGGTGACCTTGATTGTTACTTGTTAAGCAATTCGTTGAGATCGGTAGGCGGCTTTGACCTTAAGGAAGGTCAGAGGCAGGTACCTGATCCGGAAGGAAACAAACTTATGCGTAATGACAATGGGACCTTCAAAGATGTGACAACATCAGCTGGCGTTTACTCCAGTAAGATAGGCTACGGCCTGGGGATAACAGTAAGTGACTTTAATGACGATCGATGGCCAGATATTTTTATTTCCAATGATTTTTTTGAAAGGGACTATCTGTACATCAACAATCATGACGGTACATTTACCGAGCAGGGCGACAAGAGTTTTATGTGTTTGTCCATGGGTTCAATGGGTGCAGACGCAGCCGACCTCGACAATGACCTCAAACCCGATCTTTTTGTAACCGAGATGCTGCCTCGCACACAGGAAAGGAAAAAATCAAAAAACATATACGAGACATGGGACAAGTACATGGCTGCTGTCAGGAACGGATATTTTCATCAGTTCAGCAGAAATGTTCTTCAAAAAAACATAGGCAATCTAAAGTTTCTGGAGATAGGACGGTTTGCAGGCGTGGCAGATACGGAATGGAGCTGGGCTGCCCTGGCACAGGATTTCGATAATGACGGGCTGAAAGACCTTTTTGTGTCAAACGGAATATACAAGGATCTCCTTGACAAAGACTACCTCAATTACTCGGCCAATGCCACCATGATCCGGTCCAAGATAGACAAGAAGGAAAAAGTACTTACAGAATTAATCGACAGCATGCCATCTGTACCTCAGGTCAATTGCATGTTTAAAAACCGTGGAGGTATGCATTTTGAAATGGTGTCAGACCAATGGGGGCTTGGTCAGGCGGGATTTAGCAATGGCAGTGCCTATGGCGACCTTGACAACGACGGAGACCTCGACCTTGTGGTCAATAATGTCAATATGCCCTCATTTGTATATCGAAACAATTCAGACTCCATTTCTCACCGCAGCATAGGTTTCAAACTTGTCGGTGAGGGCAGCAACACCATGGCCATCGGGGCCAAAGTAATCGTAGAATACTGTGGAAATTCCTCTATGCTTGAAAACTACACAACACGTGGATTTCAGTCGAGCATTTCGCCTGTGCTCCATTTTGGGGTAGGAGGTTCCAGGCAGGTAGACAAAGTGACCGTTTACTGGCCTGACGGAAAGGTAAGTACCCGGCAAAATCTTGAAACAAACAAAACTTATTCCCTGAGCCAAAAGGATGCCGTAATACCATCTTCACGCCCTGAAGATGCCGAAGCTAAGGAGGCAGCAAATAAGTGTGATATACAAACCATTCCATTTACCCATGCCGACCCGGACCTCAATTTGTTTACCCGCGAAAGACTCATGTCTGAAATGAACAGTAACAGGGGACCTGCCATGGCAGTAGCTGACGTCAACGGTGATGGTAGGGATGACATTTTTTGCGGAGGGGGTAAAAATCAGTCAGACGTACTTTGGCTATCAGAGGGTACACAATACAAGCCCGTGGGCACTCCGTTTTCAGAGGATGCTGGCAGCGAAAGCGTCAGGGCGGTTTTTTTTGATTCTGACAGGGATGGTGACCTTGATCTCTATGTAGCCCATGGCGGAAAGTCATATTCTGAGTTTTCAGCAGAGATGGACGACGCTCTTTATTTAAACGATGGAAAAGGTCAAATGCAAAAGGCCAGGGCGGCTTTTAAATTTCCGCGGGCTGTCAATACCGGTGATATTGTGGTTGAAGATCTCAATAATGACGGCCTGCCGGATATAGCCGTGGCCGAATTTCTGCGAAATAATCTTTACGGAATGCCAGGAGCAGTTTTCCTGCTCTACAATAAGGGAAATAACACCTATGACTGTCAGGAAATAAAAAACCTGGCTGGCATAGGTATGATGACAGGAATAGAATGTTTCGATAGCAACGGAGATGGGTACCGTGACATTATTGTGGCCGGAAAGTGGATGCCGGTTTTGATTATCGCTAATGATATGGGCAGTTTTGTGTCTTCAGTGCCACAAGCCATTGAGGCTACCGCAGGCCTGTGGAATACCATGGGCAGCTGTGATGTAGACAACGATGGTGATATGGACCTTATTTGCGGCAATGAGGGTCAGAATTCCTTTTTAAAAGAAGGGATGAAAATGTTTGTCAATGACTTTGATGCCAATGGTTCCACCGAAGCGATAATCTGCCTGCAAGAGGGTAAAAAATATTATCCTATCCACGACCCGGATGAAATGTACAGCCAATTGCCCGTTCTGAAGAAAAAATTTATCAGCTACAAGCAATTTGCGGCAGCCGATATTGAACAACTTTTCTCAGCAGAAATTTTAAAATCTTCCAAAGTGTACCGGCTCGAAGAGACTGCTTCCGTCATACTTGTCAATCAGGGAGGAAAATTTGACAAGCTAAGATTGCCTGATGAACTTCAGTACTCCTCCGTATATGCTGTCAGGGTAAAAAGCAATGAAGGTGGTGGTATGACACTGTATGCCGGAGGAAATGATTACAAGATAAAGCCCCAGTTGGGCCGGCAGGATGCCTCATGCGGCTGGAAAGTAAAAATGGCTGTAAAAGATAAAAAATTGGTAATTTCGCACATCGAACCACTTCACATAGAAGGACCTGTGAGATACCTGGATTTTCTTAACGGACGACTGGTCGCGGGTATCAACCAGGGAAGGGTTACAGTGTGTGATCAATAAAATAATGATGAAGTTCAAATTTATATTTTGGGTATTGGGGACTAATTTGCTTTTTGCAGGATGCAGGTCTGAATATACCCGTGCCGTACAATCCGGCCTGGGCAGTGGAATCATCGAAGACAGCCTTATATTTGGCATGAAGATGGGCATGACCAAGAAGGACTTTTATGACATCTGCTGGATTCTCAACAAGCAGAAACTTATCAGCGAGGGACCTGGTAACCTTTCAGCAAAATATGTAGAACCAGACTCGATCCTTCCTGACAAGACCTTGCGAAAAAGTATGTTGTTTTATGGCATCTTCGACGCCAAAGACACCATGAGAGGCATGACATTTACCTACAGCTATACGGCCTGGGCACCCTGGATACGCAAATGTCAGTCAGATAGCCTTATGTCAGACCTCATGCGTTTTTATAGAAAAAATTATCCTGGCAATGATTTTATCACCATCGATATTGAAAAGGGAATCAAAGCTTACGCCAAAGTAGATGGCAACCGACAGATAGTGGTGTATCCCATGGATGCAAAAGACGTGGGTGTAAAATTTGAGGACCTTCGGTATAAATTGAATAAGAAATAAGCGTCATAATGTACAGAATAACAGCAGCCCTGGTCCTGGTCACGTTAGTTTTGGGCTGCAAGACCGATAAACAGCAAGGCAATGCCCTGTTTGTCCTCAGGAACAATAAAGATCTGGGGATAAATTTCAGAAACGACCTAACCGATACCAATGAATTTAACGTCTACAAATACCGCAATTATTACAACGGAGGCGGGGTAGGTATAGGTGATATCAACAATGACGGCCTTCCTGATATCTATTTTGTATCCAATCAGGGTACCAACAAGCTATACCTCAACAAAGGAGGCTGGAAATTTGAGGACATCACGGAAAAATCAGGCACCGGCGGCAAAAAGGCCTGGTCTACCGGCGTGGCTATGGCCGACATCAATGCAGATGGGCTGCTTGACATTTATGTCTGCAACTCAGGCGATATAAAAGGCGATAACAAAGAAAACGAACTCTTCATCAACAACGGAGATCTGACTTTTACCGAGGCTGCCGCCCAATTCGGGCTCAACGATCCGGGGTTTTCCACCCATGCCTCTTTCTTTGATTATGACAAGGACGGCGATCTGGATGCCTACATCCTCAACAATTCTTTTCAGGCAATAGGCTCATTTAATCTGAGGAAAAACGAAAGGCCCGTCAGAGATAAACTCGGAGGCGACAAGCTCTTGCAAAACCAGGATGGTAAGTTTGTAGATGTAAGCGAAAAAGCAGGTATATACGGCAGTGTCATAGGCTTTGGCCTGGGAATTACAGTAGGTGATGTCAATAACGACGGCTGGGAAGACATATATATTTCCAATGATTTTTTCGAACGTGATTATCTGTACATCAACCAGCAAAACGGCACATTCAGGGAGTCTCTCACCGAGATGATCCAGTGTACAAGTGCCGCTTCCATGGGGGCCGACATAGCCGATATAGACAATGACGGCCATGAAGACATTTTTGTCACCGATATGCTCCCGTCAGACTATAAAAGACTCAAGTCTGTCACCACGTTTGATGATTGGGACCGGTATATGTACGGTGTTAACAATGGTTACCATCATCAGTTTACCAGAAACACACTCCAGCACAACAATGGTGACGGTACCTTTTCGGAGACCGGAAGATATTCAGGCGTAGATGCTTCAGACTGGAGCTGGGGGGCATTGTTTTTTGACATGGACAATGATGGCCTTAAGGATCTTTTTGTTGCCAATGGCATTTACCGGGACCTTACAGACCAGGATTACCTCCAGTACGTGGCCAATGAATCCGTCATGAAATCAATCATCAGTGACAAGGGGGTAGATTACAAGAAACTTATTGAAATCATACCCTCCAATCCCATACCAAACCATGCATACCGCAATCAGGGAGAACTCAATTTTAGACCGTTTGCCGAAAGCGGACTTACTGACCCTCCCGGCTTCAGCAACGGAAGTGCCTACGGAGATCTGGATAATGACGGAGACCTTGACCTGGTAGTCAATAATGTCAATATGGAGGCTTTTGTGTACGAAAATAATGCCTCTCAGCAATTAAAAAACAGTTACCTTAAGGTGTCTCTGAAGGGCAAAGGCAAAAATAAAAATGCCATCGGCACTGTGATCAGGGCTACAGATGAAAACGGAAAAAGCTTCTGGTACGAACATCAGCCTGTGAGAGGTTTTGAGTCGACCATGGACTCCCGTATAAACATCGGACTTGGCCAGGCTAAAAAGGTAGACCTGACCATCAGGTGGCCTTCCGGCGAAGAGACCGTGATGAAAGGAGTCGTCACTAACCAGCAGATACAGATCGATCAGAATACAGCTTCGGTCACTGCTGTACAGCCGGAAAAGCCTAATGTGCCATTACTTGAAAAAGTGTCAGGCATCCTGGATTTTACGCACAGGGAAAACAATTACACGGACTTTAACCGCGAACGCCTGGTGTACCATATGATGAGTACCCGCGGACCGGTAGTGGCTCGGGGTGATGTCAATGGTGACGGGATTGAAGACCTTGTTTTACCGGGACCCAAAGGTACAGCGACGGCTGTCTATACAGGGACAAAAGACGGCAAATTCCTGCCTCACCCGGTTTCGCCGGTTTTCGAAAAGATCAGCGAGGCAGAGCATAACAGGGCCCACCTTTTTGATGCGGACGGCGACGGAGACAATGACCTCTATCTGGCCAGCGGTGGCACCGAGCTGTCAGAGTATTCAGATTACCTGTATGACGAATTGCTCTTCAATGACGGAAAAGGCAATTTTACCTCATCCGGCCAGAAACTCCCGGGAAAGGACCTGAGAATAAGTACGGGGGCTGTTGCCTCTGCAGATATTGACGGCGACGGTGACCTGGACCTTTTTGTAGGTGAAAGGGTAAAAATTGGGCAGTACGGAGCACCTTGCTCCGGCTATTTACTGGCCAATGACGGCAAAGGGCAGTTTACTGACATATCAGCTGTGGCAGCTCCTTCACTCACCAATATCGGCATGATCACAGATGCACTTTTCATGGATATGGACGGCGACGGCAAGGCAGACCTCGTTCTTACCGGCGAATTTATGGATGTAACCGTCCTGAAAAACGAAAAGGGAAAATTTGTCGCCACCGGAGTACCAAATAACATCCCCGGTTGGTGGAATACTGTAAAAACTGCAGACATAGACAACGACGGCGATCAGGATCTTATCCTGGGTAACCACGGACTCAACAGCCGTTTTAAAGCCGACGAAAAACACCCGATAGCTCTCTACTTTAAGGACTTTGATGACAATGGCTCGCCGGAGGGAATCCTAACAAATGTACACGATGACGGCAAGGCTTATCCCTACGCTCTCCGGCACAATCTCATGATGCGGCTTCCGGCCCTCAAAAAAAAGTACCCTGATTTTAAGTCCTTTAAGGACCAAAGCATAAACGATATTTTTACTCCGGAACAACTCAAATCCAGCCATGTTATAATGGCGACTGAAATGAGATCTCTGATTCTGGTTAATGAGGGCAATATGAAGTTTTCCGTAAGGTTGCTTCCCTATACTGTGCAGATGAGCCCCGTATATGCTATAGCTGCAGGAGACCTGAACGGAGACGGGTTTTCCGACCTTGTGATGGGCGGTAACCTTAATGGGGTGCAGCCTGAAATGGGAAGATATGACGCCTCTTACGGCAATGTGCTGATCAATGACGGTAAGGGTAATTTCAATGACGAATCACAGAGGTACGGATTTTCTGTCACCGGAGAAATAAGGGATATCATCATCCACGGTGGAGGAGTGACCATATTCAGAAACAATAACTCTGCAGTGACCTATAAACCTGTCGGCAAATGACCAGAATCGTAAAAATCCCTGTATGGGTTGTTATTGGCTTAAGTATTTTAGGTTGCAAGCCGGCTAAGACAAAGGAGGACGCTGCTGATTCCATCTTTTCTGAATTGAGCCCGGAAAGGACAGGGATCCGATTTGAAAACAACCTCACAGACGCCCCCAACTTTAACATCATCGAATACCTGTATTATTATAATGGAGCAGGAGTGGCTGTCGGTGATATCAACGGTGATGGTCTGGATGACATCTATTTTGGAGCCAATCAGGCGGGAGACCGGCTTTATATCAATAAGGGTGGTCTGAAGTTTGAAGATGTGACAACAGCAGCAGGTATCTTGTCAGAAAATACCTGGACCACAGGAGTGGCCATGGATGATATAAATGGCGACGGTTACACAGATATTTATGTGTGCAAAGTATCAAAAACCGATGCATCCCGCAACCTGCTGTATATCAACGACGGCGATGGTACATTTACGGAGTCAGCAGCCAAATACGGACTGGACTTCAAAGGCCTTTCGACCCATTGCAGTTTTTTTGATTACGACCGTGATGGTGACCTTGACATATACCTTCTCAACCATAACATACACAATGTCCACTCTTACGGCAATACCGATAACCGTATGCTTAGAGACAGCATCGCCGGAGATGTGCTTTTTCAGAATCGTCTTAAGGAGGATGGACGTTTTGTTGATGTCACAAAGCAGGCAGGCATCTATTCCAGTCCGCTGGGATACGGCTTGGGAGTGGCCACATCAGACCTTAACAATGACGGCTGGACAGATATTTACGTGGGTAATGATTTCCACGAAAACGATTATATCTATCTTAATCAGGGAAACGGGACCTTTAAGGAATCCATCTCGTCGGCTATGGCCAATACCTCACAATTCAGTATGGGTGTCGATATCGCTGATGCCAATAATGACGGTCTCATGGATATATTCACGACGGATATGATGCCATGGCAGCCCGAGGTAGCCCTGGTATCAGGAGGGGAGGATTCCGATCAAATCAAGCTGGTTAAAAAAGATTTTGGTTTCAGGCTGCAAAATGCCAGGAACCACTTTAACATCAGCAAAGGCAATGGCACCTATTCTGATGTAGCTTATCTTACCGGCACATTTTCAACCGACTGGAGCTGGTCTGTGCTTTTGCAGGATTTTGACCACGACATGTATGCCGATATCTTTATTACAAATGGCATAGTCAAGCGACCCAATGACCTTGATTATATCAACTTCCTCAATGAACTGGACAACAAGGATCCCAATTCGGTCACCGACAGGACCAGGAAGCTGATAGACAAAATGCCCTCGCAGCCTTTGTCAAACGTATTGTTCAGGCATACCGGACCACTTTCGTATTCGAAACTGGAAAAATCATTTGTGGGCAAACCTTCGTTTTCCACCGGTGCGGCATACTCGGATTTTGACCGGGACGGCGACCTCGATATTGTGACCAACAATATAAACCAAAGCGGGCTGATACTTGAGAACTCAACGCCCGAAAAAAATTACCTATCCTTTACCCTGAATGAAAGGCCTGGTAAAACCGCCAAAGGCAGCAAGGTGGTAGTGTATTCGGGTCAGATTATACAGACAAAGGAACTCCAGACAGCCCGCGGATTCATGTCATCTTCCAGCCCCGAACTGAATTTCGGACTGGGAAGTGCCACCGAAGCAGACTCTGTAAGGATCATCTGGCCTGACCGCCAAATGACCGTTTTGACAAATGTGAAAATCAACCAGCATAACAAGATTGTACGAGCCGTTGACGACAAGTCATTGAGGCCATACACTTACACTCCCATCCAGTCAGACATCGAAGTGACCATGCTGCCGGCCACACATGAGGAAAACAAGTATTATGACGAAAACACCGAAAAGCTCATACCAGAAAGATTGGCTTATGAAGGGCCGGCACTGATCTGCGAAGACCTGGACGGAGACGGAATCCGGGACATCTTCATGGGAGGTGGCCGCAATCAGGCAGCGAGGATTATGCTGGGTAAAAAGGATGGAAGTTTTGCCGTCAGGCCTAATCCCGACTTTGCCAGGGATGCCGGCTATGAAGATATTGATGCTGCGACCATTGACTTTGACGGAGACGGAGACAAGGATATCTATGTGGTAAGCGGCGGATCTGATAACAAGGAACTGGACAAGCTGCTCGAGGATCGCATCTACCTTAATAATGGCAAAGGAGTATTCAAACGCATACCACTTTCCCTGCCGCATACCAATGGAAGCTGTGTAGCAGTGAGTGACTTTAACAAGGACGGCTTCGACGATATATTTGTAGGTGCCAGGTCGATACCCGGATTTTACGGCCTTTCTCCGTATAGTTTCATACTTAAAAATGTCGGTGGCCAGGGCGTGGAAATTTACGCCAAAGACAGGTTTGGTATGGTCACAGATGCTGAGTGGGTCGACCTTGACAGGGATGAGGACATGGATCTGGTGATGACAGGAGACTGGATGGGTATCATCGTCCTGGAAAATGACGGAAAAGGAGGGCTCCTGCAGATGGATACCGATCCGCCGCTGGACAGATTTCACGGCATGTGGAACTGTCTTGCCTTCTACGATTTTAACAGGGACGGCAGACTCGATATAGCAGCCGGTAATATGGGGCTCAACCAGAAATGGACTGCGTCAGACTCTCTGCCGGTAAAGCTATATTCCGGAGACTTTGACCAGAACGGATTTACTGAGCCGGTGATTTTTTATCATTACTTCACCAGGTATATGCCGTTTTTATCGAAGGATAAGTTAAACGCCCAATTGCCGGTACTCAAGAAGAAATTTACCACCTATGCTGCCTTCAGGGAGACGAAGGATATCAATGACCTCAATCCGGAGTTTGCCGGTAAGGCTGTGGAGACAAAAACCGTCAACGAGCTCAGGTCGGGTATATTTCTGTCCACGACCAAAGGTTACGAGTTTGTCCCTTTTGCTATAGAAGACCAGAGCAGTGTCATACAGGATATATACATTTCGCCGGAAGGCACCCTTGTTTATGTGGGTAATTTCAGACATTTTGTATCGGATATGGGGGCTTCCCTTGCCAATACCGGTCGGGCCTTGTATGGATGGGATCAGACTGGAAAAGCATTTTCAAAAGCCGGATATCTTCCTTTGTCGGTAGATATTGATCCAAGGAAGCTGGAACAAATTTCTGCCGGTCGCCTTATCCTGGCCAACAACAGCGGTGACCTTATGTCCATCAAAATACCGGGCTTGAATGCAGGTAAGGAAGTGCAGTAGTTGCTGATATCGGTTTCCATCTGCTATATATACTAAACGGAAATAGATTTGATCGTCCATCTTGTGGTCAAAAAGCCAAATCTCATCGTTGGAAAGCCTCGCCGGAGTGCCCACTCCGACTGTGTTTTCCGCCTTGATATTATCCTTTTTGTCGACACAATCTAAATGGTCAATCCATATTCCGTTTGATATAATTTAAAATTAAGGCCATAAAAAAGTTAAGGGCACCAAAATCAGTGCCCTTAACTTAAAATATTAATATAGGAGGTTTGCTTCCTATTTCACAAATTCAAGACTGCGAGTGATGAATGCTGTCAGCTCTTCACCGCTCAGCATGTTTTGGTTGAGCAGGGCGAGGTCGTGGAGGTAATTGGCAAAGTCTGATTTTTTCTCCTCGCTTTTCATCTTAAGCAGTTTGTCTGCAATCAGTGGATGATTGGTATTTATCACTACATTATGGCTGTCCGGAAACATGTTCATGTCCATACCCTGCAGTGCCTGCATCTCCTTCATCCTACGCATAAATTCCGGCTTGGTGATGAGCACAGGATGGTCATTGGGTGAGAGCGGCTTCAGATCTATATGGCCTCCTCCGAGGTTTTTAATCGATTTGGTAAAGATGTCTTTGACCTTGTCCTGCTCAGCCTGGCTGAGAACAGATTCTTTTGTCTCGTCCTTTTGTACAAGATGGTCCGGGGTGTCTGAGTCTACCCGCACAAAAGTCATTTCGTTGCCCTTGTATTCTATATGCTGCATGAAATGGTTGTCTATGATGGTGTCCATTTCGAGTACATCGTAGCCGTAATCCCTGGCAGCCTTGATATAGCTGTGCTGTGCCTTGGTGTCATTGGCATACAAGCAGATGAGCTTGTTGTGCTTGTCGGTTTGGTTGGCTTTTATCTTTTCCTTGTATTCCTCTATGGTATAATGCTCATTATCGAGGTTTCTGAGGAGAACAAAAGACATGGCTTTTTCATTAAATTTCTCGTCAGAGATCATACCGTATTTTACAAAAGTGCTGATTTCTTTCCATTTGTCCTCATAGTTTTTGCGATCCGTCTCAAATAGGTTCTGCAATTTTTCGGCTACCTTCTTGGAAATATAGGTGTTGATTTTCTTGACGTTGGAGTCTGACTGCAGATAGCTCCTCGATACATTGAGGGGGATGTCCGGCGAGTCAATCACTCCGTGCAACAGCATCAGAAACTCAGGCACGATCTCCTTGACGTCGTCGGTGATAAACACCTGATTGCTGTACAGCTGGATTTTGTTTTTTTGTATTTCAAAGCTGTTGGTGAGCTTGGGGAAATACAGGATACCCGTCAGATTGAACGGATAGTCGATGTTGAGGTGAATCCAGAAAAGAGGGGGCTGGCTGAATGGATAAAGCTCATTGTAAAAACCCCTGTAATCTTCGTCGGTAAGTTCTGACGGTTTCCTTTTCCAGAGTGGATGCGGGTTATTGATGATGTCATCGGTTTCGGTTTTGATTTCTTTTTTATCATCTCCTTCGCCTTCCCAGGTTGATTCCGTCTTGGTTCCAAACTTGATCTCCACAGGCAGAAATCTGCAGTACTTGTTGAGGAGCTCCCTGACACGGTATTCTTCGAGGTACTCCTTGTTTTCTTCATTGATATGCAATATGATTTCCGTGCCTCTGTCTGTCCTGGCAGCCGGCTCTATGGTATACTCGGGATTTCCATCGCACTCCCATCTTACCGCCGGAGCATCCTCACGGTATGATTTGGTGATTACTTCTACCTTGTCCGCTACCATAAAGGCAGAATAAAATCCAAGGCCAAAATGTCCGATGATGGTGGTATCATCCTTGTATTTGGCTAAAAACTCCTCTGCCGAAGAGAAAGCAACCTGATTAAGGTATCTGTTGACCTCGTCTTCACTCATACCTATACCCTTGTCCATTACATGGAGGGTTTTGGCATCTTTATCTAATCTGATTTCAATCCGGGTATCTCCTATTTCGCCTTTGACCTCTCCTTTCTGGGCCAGGGTTTTGAGTTTTGAGGTAGCATCTACGGCATTCGAAACCAATTCCCTCAGGAAGATTTCATGGTCGGAATACAGAAATTTTTTGATGATCGGAAATATGTTTTCCGCCTGGACAGATATATTACCTTTTGACATGATTATTATGTTTTTAAACCTGCCCATGATCGGCAAAGTCCGTGCCATCATCGTTGAAATGACATTTTGACACATTTCTGGTCCTGTGCCATGAAAAATTAGCATGAAAACCACTGATTTACTACAGAAACACAGTTTATGACCTATTTTTGCAGTCAAACATTGCCGTTTTTTGGTGAAAAGATACCAGATTATCTGTTTGCTATTCGTGTTTGGCTCCTGTGGTCCTCACCTGCGTGAAGGTATAGTCGCAAGAAGAATTTCCACTGATGCAATACCCGTATTCGGATACAATATTCATTACACCAAGGAATATGGCCAAAACTCCGAAGAAAACCTCCCAAAAAAATTTGGGGAAGGCGATCTGGACATGGAAATTATCGGAAAAGAAATCAAAAGAATCAGGAGGATTAAAAAAATATCTCAAACACAACTCGGCGTTTTGATAGGTGTGGAAAGATCACAGATAGCAAAAATAAAAAACGCAAAAAAGGATACCCGCATCTCAACCGTGGTCAGGGTTTTTAAAGCGTTGGAAGTGAGGTGAAGTTTGTGTTGGAGAGCCGGGATCCTGTGTTTGAGAGACGTAAATTGTAGTGTCTATAACATTACTTATTTTTGCCAAGCCCAACCCTCCTTTAAAATGGAGATGAACGAAGTGCAGTCTCGTCCTTATCTGTGCAATCTGATCAATCCGTAATTCAGATAAGACGTAGAAAGCCAAATAAATCTGGCTGTCCTGTTTGAGGTATCAAGCCAAATGAGTTTGGCTTTCCGGTGAATGATTTTTTATTTGCCTTTTTTAACTGGAAACACCTTCGTATCTATCTCTTCCGGAGACACATATTCTTCCTTAATGATATCGCTGTTTTTCCAGTATTCGACTTTGACCTGGTTTTTGAAAGGGGTCATATATACGCCTTGTCTGCCATGCTGATTGCGGAAATAAGAACCTATCTTTTTACCGGTTTTTGTGGAGAAATAATCTATTACTGTCCTCTCGTCATTCAGTTGGTTTTCAATATTGTATAGCAGATAGACAGGGTATGGTAACGTGATTTTGTAAGGCATCACATAGGTCATAAAAACATCTGCCTGGTTGTTTTTTAAGGTGATTTTTGTAAAATCTTTTTTGGTTTCCACAAATGCATATTCCCAGTCCGCGGTGCTGTGTCTGTTTTTTTTCATGTCGTAATTGTAAAAAACAAAACTTCCTTTGTCAAGGGTGTCATTGATGACAATTCCGGAACCGATTTCTTTTTCATCGACAAAGGTGCGTACCGTTTTTTTGTTTTGGATTGTATCCGTTTGTATGTGTGTTGTAGCCGTAAAATATTTTTTATCTGTTTTAATACACAATGTGTTTTCACATTTCATATCGTAATCTGACGGGGTTTGAAAATCGCCGCCTTTTGAAGAGGTGAGCATGTAGTTTTCGTAAGTATTTGAAATATTCAGGTAGACGCTGGTGATTCCTGTATATAATAATTCCGAACCTTTCCACTTCCTGCCGTTTTTGTAATATAAACAGTTATAATTTTTGTATTTGTGTACGCTGTCGCCGGTCATCACTCCGTTTTGAAAGTTCAGGATTCTGATATGTTCCATTCCATATTCATCTATATACTTTATGCCGTTCCAAATTTCTTCATTTTGAAAGGTTGTAGTCACTGAGTCCGCTTTTTCAAAAACATCGTATCTCACTTCATGAACTATTAAACCTTCCTGAAACAAGGTTTTAAAAATGAGATTTTGTTTGGATTCGTCATATCCATAATCAAAAGTATAACCGTGTTTTTTGCCGTTTTTATAATTTTCGATCCTATATTGATGTACCCATGTTCCTTCAACGGGAATTCCGTTTTCAAACATACATTCATACATTTTTGTAGTGTCATACCTTATGGATTTCTGAATAGCTTTGCCGTGTTTTTTGCCGTCTTTTATGGGAAAATACTGTTGAAAATAATAACTGCATTCCATGAATCCCGTAAGGTCATAGTTTCTGTATTCATAAATGGTATCCTTTGGCCAATCGTGAAATAATCCATGATATTTTTTACCGTTTCTGTATTCTCCTTCTATCGATGATGAACATTTGGTTCTTTTGCTCGTCGCTCTTCCGTGTAGTTCTCCCATAAAATACGTTTTAAGAAAAGTCGTATCTTTTTTATTCAGACTGAAAAAAGGACCATCTGCCAACCCATTGCGGTAAGATTCATATATCAGTGTTTTTTCGTTGTAAATAATGCCGGTAAATGGTTTGCCGTTGACGTAATTGCAACTGTAGCTCAGGTGATAGTCTGTGATATTGCCTGACTTTTTATCACGCACAAGATCCAGTACCGATGAATAGACGATTTCACCTTCTTCATATTGGTCAACAAGATAATAATCCCTCATCTGTTTCACCACAAATTCACCGGAATATGGTTTGTCGTTTTTGTATAAGCCTGAAAAAGTTTTTTTATTTTTAATCATAGTGAATAGATAAGAACCTTGTTTTAAACCTTCTTTGTATTGGGTGATACAATAGGTATCTCTCGTCAGAAAATGAAAATCTTTTTTTAAACCGTGTATTTTACCGTCTTTGAACTCAATTTCAGCATATTCCACCACAAATTTTCCGTTGTAGGGGCGACCCTCTTTGTATTCATTTTTAGTACCGGATAAAGAAGATGTCAAGGCTTCAGTTTGTCCGGTTGTTTCATCCATTTTATATCTGTTGATGACCTTAAAAAATTGATCGTATTCTGTCACTTCACCGCGTTTCAGGCCTTTTTCATAGTTCACAACTGTGTACTGCGTATTGATGTAATCCGACTCAAGTACCTTGCCGTCATAGGGCTGGTTGTTTCTGAACATACATTTTCCCAGCAAATTTCCTTTTTTGTCGAAATATTCTTTCCATTCGATGTTGTCGTTTTTCCGCATTATTTTTTCACGCATGATTGCCGGAAAATCTTCATACATATTGCCATAATATTTTATCATCAAACCCTCCGAAGGGTCTTTTTCTCTAGAATAAGTGTTTTTTCCCAAGAGACTTCCATCAGGTGCAAAATAAGTGATTTCAGATGTGTCAAAACAGCGAAGTGTTTTCAGTACATAGGCTAATTTCCGGTTTCCGTAAAATCGTTTGGTAATAGAATAACCTGAGGAATCATCCTGAATTAAATATTTCAACGGCGTAGAATATCCCAGTGTCCTGTAATACATGGTATCCTGAAGATTTGGTTTAAGACATTTATATTGATGTGTGGCCAAAATATTTTGGTGATTCATCATGTATAATGTCCCTGAGGAAAAGGAATAATCATTTGATTCGTATCTGGCAATAATCTGGTTTTTATTGTCGAAGAAGTTGGTTAAATATTTTCCGTTTTCTGCTTTCGTTACTTCGGCATACAATGTGCTGTCCTTCCTGAAAAATTTTGTTTCAGACTGGGAATAAGCTTTATATTGGGAAAAAGAAAGAATAAAAATAATAACGCTTAACATTAGTGGCTTTGGAATTTTAATTCCTGAAATTGTCTGTTGGAAATATTTATATAAATTGAAAGGCATCACTTTTGAAAAATTTGAAATTGATTTTTACTTTAACATCATAAAGGCTAAACAGATTTTAACTAATCAGAGTTTATTAAGTGTTGCGAATTGTATGAAGTATAATGTTTTTCATTATTTCTTCCTCAATACTCTACCATCACATCGCCGGCAGCCATTTCGGTCTCTCCGTTTTTATACACAATTCTGGCAATCCAGACGTATATTCCTGTTGCAACTGTCTGATCTTCGAACGTGCCCTTCCAACCGGTTGTCTCATCTCCCGGAATAAGGTCTTTTTTCATAAAAACCTCATTACCCCAGCGATCGTAAATGGCGAGTTGTTCGATGGTTTCAATGGATTGATAACGGGAAGACAAAGTAAAACTACTGTTGCCGGAGGTGGGGTGGGGGATTATGATATTGGGTGCATCAAACCCGTTGAGTCTTCTCACCCGGACCCAAACCGAATCTTCTTTTACACAACCATTATCGTCTGTAACGTATATCGTGTACATCGTGGATATTTCAGGAACGGTGGTGGGAAAAAGACAGTCAAAGCAACTCATATTTGTTCCCGGTTCCCAGAAAACAGAGGCCAGATTGGTAAATGTCAACTCCCGGTTGATTTCCCGTCACATGTTGCCATGAAAACTGAATATCGGAATCCATACTTTTTGCCTCCAGACGGGTAAACAATTCCCGGCAATCAATTTCAGGACTCCCATTTACTTCGAAGTCAGGTATTTTGAAATCTTCCGTGATCGACATTGGACAGATATATTACCTTTTGACATAACGATATTTTTTGATTTTCATCCACTTATGTCAAAGTCTGTGCCACGACCACTTTTTGTGACAAATTGACATATCCGTGTATATCGGGGCTGAAAATTTTTCACTGATTACACCATACCATATTGTCTGATCTGACCATTTTGTACATTTGCAAACTCAAATCCACTGAATTATGTCAGGCTATTCCTATATGCTGATCGCAGTCTTGATGCTGTTTTCATCATGCGGGGTTAAAGTGCGGGAAGGCTTGTTGGCCCGCAGGATCCGCACGGAAGCTGTGAGGGAGTTTGGATACAATATTTTTTACCCTGAGTCAAATGGTAAATCCGGCCGGAAATGGCCTTTGTTCCTATGGCTGCATGGAGCCGGCGAGCGTGGCAATGACAATGTCAGCCAGTTGATCCATATTGTTCCGTATTTAGCATCCGATCTGGTGCAGACCAAGTACCCCTGCATAGTGGTGGCTCCCCAATGTCCGGCAGAAGACTATTGGGCTCCGTTCAGGAGATTTGAATGGACGATCCGTGACAATGGTGAGGTGACACCTGCCATGGGCAGTGTGATTACCCTGATGGAAAAACTTCTGAAGGACCCTCGGGTGGACAAATCCAGGGTTTATGTCGGCGGGCTTTCCATGGGTGGTTTTGGTACCCTAGACCTTCTGCACAGAAAACCGGAGTGGTTTGCGGCTGCAATACCTATTTGTGGCGGAGCAGACCTGCAGCAGACAGAAAAATATAAACATATCCCTTTGTGGGTGTTTCACGGGGCCAAAGACGATGTTGTAAAACCAGAGCTGTCACGTAACCTGGTCGCCAAACTAAAAAGCCTGGGTTCTCATCCCAGATATACCGAGTACCCTGACGGCGGGCACGATGTGTGGAACAGTGCTATAAGAGAGCCCGAACTAATGCATTGGCTTTTTGCCTGTAAAAAGGACAACTGACCGGAGCTATTCCACCACCATTATCCTGCAGTCACCGGACAGGCGTACATTGTCTCTGCAAATCATGTAGATGCCGGGGCTGAGGCCAGAGACGACAGCTTTGCCGGGTTTGATACCCTGCATAAGGATTACACCTGTGGTCGTGCTGATCCGGTATGCCGATTCGTCATCTGCCTGTATAGTGATCTCAGTTCCTGCGGGATTTGGGTAGAAGGTCCATTTTTGTTTTTGCGTAGTATGAGTATTGTTTAATACCTCTACACAGTCAGGCAAGGCAAAGGTATAATCGCCGTCCTGTATGCACAACACAAAATAATCCCATCCGTCCACTGCCCCCTGACATCCCGGAGTGTGGATCAGTTGTCCGCAGTTGTAAAACAGAGCGGAAGTAGTATCCGGATAGATGCCGATACCTTCAGCGTAGTGCATATAATAAGTCGCCCATTGAGTTTTGTATTCTACAATCATGGAGGCACAGGTACTGTCCCCAATCAGGACGGGTTCAGCTGAAAGCACTGTCCCATACCGGGTTCTGTGACGTAAGGTGTCTCCGGCTTTAAGGCTAAAATCATACAACAATTCAAATTCTTTGCGGTAATCGTCAAAATGGTACACCTTCCTGCCATCCTGATGCAGAAAATCCACAAATGCCGGAGATGTTTTAGGATAGTATTTCAGAATCTTGCAGGCTTTGCCCTGTATGACGGTGTCTCCTTCGACGGTTTGGCGGTGTATGCCGTAATTGTTTATGTCAAATCCGGTGGTCACATTATAATACCATGTCTTTCCGGGATTAAACCAGTTCTGACCTGTGGCTTCATGGCAAATGAGGCAGACAAAAAAACATAAGGCGGGAATTTTCATGGATATCTGATTTTCTTTTGAACCTTAAGCAAATATAACATTTTTTTAGTATGATCCTGTTGCATGAAGGGTTGAAGATTTTTTGGCTGCAGCCAATGAATTTGACATTTTCTTAAATGAAGTCGCGGAACAGGATTCTATTCTGCCCATTTCAGACAGAAAAAATTGTATTTCCAATAAAAATTATGAGTTACTTTTACCTTCTATTCCAAGATGAACAAATGAGACTTTTGACAGTAAGCCTTTTGCAGTTATTCATAGGGAGCGTCTTTGCCCAATCCCGTGGATTTATATCCTTTGAAAACAAAAACAATGTGGCTATATTTTCAGTAAGCGACGGTGCGTACAAGATCAAATTTATTTCTGACAAAGTAGCCGAAACTTCCTTTGTACCAACAAGCGACCCTGTACAACCCCCGTCTCATGCTGTGGACGAAAAACCGGGTAAAAGCTTCAGGGTCAGGGAAACCAAAAGTGAGGTCTGGCTTAACGCAGGTGATCTGGCCATTAAGGTCAGCAAGGTGCCGTTTGTTGTTTCCTACTTTAGAAAAGGAGAGTTGTTATTTGCCGAAAACAGGGGGTTTTCAAAAACGGACACTTCCCATCAAGTAAGTCTCAGAATTACGGCGGAAGAAGTGCTGTATGGCGGAGGCACCAGAGTACTGGGAATGAACCGTCGCGGCCATAGGCTCCCGCTTTACCACAAGGCCCAGTTTGGCTATGAAACCCATGCTCCGCAGATGAATTTTTGTCTGCCGGTCTTCCTGTCTTCTAAAAGGTATATGGTTCATTTTGATAATCCGACGACGGGATTTCTTGACCTGGACAGCGGTAAGAAAAATGAGGTCATTTTTGATTGTTATTCGGGCCGGAAGGCTTATCAGGTGGTCACGGGCGAAAGCTGGGATGAGCTGACAGACAACTACACACAATTGACCGGGAGACAACCGCTGCCTCCGCTCTGGGCACTCGGCAATTTTGCAAGCAGGTTCGGGTACCACAGCCAGCAGCAGGTGATGAAAACCGCTGAGGCTTTTGCACAAGAGCGGATCCCTGTTGATGCCCTGATCGTGGACCTGTACTGGTTTGGCAAGGAGATCCAGGGTACTCTGGGCAATTTGGCCTGGCATAAAGACAGTTTTCCAGATGGGGGTAAAATGATAAGGGACCTCAGACGTAAGGGGATAAAGACCATCCTGATCACCGAACCGTTTATCCTCACCACTTCCGGCAACTGGCAAAATGCCGTTAAAAATGATGTTTTGGTAAAGGATGAAAAGGGAAAGGCCGCAACGTGGGACTTTTATTTTGGTAATACCGGTCTGGTGGATGTTTTTAAGGATAATGGCAGAAAGTGGTTTTGGAATTTTTATAAAAATATGATATCAGAGGGCGTGGCCGGTCAATGGGGCGATCTGGGCGAACCGGAAGCATTGCCAAAAAAGACCTGGTCTGGGCAAGGTATATCTGATGAATTCAGAAATATCTACGGCCATCAGTGGGCAAAGATGATTTTTGATGGATATGCAAGGGATTTTCCTGCACAACGGCCCTTTATCCTCATGCGGTCAGGCTACAGCGGCAGCCAGAAATACGGCATGATACCCTGGACAGGTGATGTCAACCGCTCGTGGGGAGGGTTTCAGGGGCAGGTCGAGCTTTCGCTCCAGATGGGTATGCAGGGCCTTGCCTACATGCACTCTGACCTTGGTGGATTTGGTGGGGCAAACCTGGATGACGAATTGTACATACGCTGGCTGCAATACGGGGTATTTCAGCCTGTATTCAGGCCCCATGCACAGGAAGAGGTACCCTCTGAGCCTGTCTTTCGCAGTCAAAAAACAATGGAGCTTGCCAAACAGGCCATAGAGCTTCGATACCGGCTACTGCCATACAATTACGACATGGCCATACAAAATTCGATGTACGGCACTCCGCTTATGCGGCCTTTGTTTTTTGAAGAACCGGAAAACAGAAACCTGTTTGATTCTGATAAGGGGTATTTCTGGGGCAGGCAGTTTTTGGTTTACCCAATAAAAACAAAAGGTCAGACCGAAATTGAAGCCTATTTTCCGCGGTCATCAGACTGGCTTGATTTTTACACAGGTACGAGATATGCCGGAGGGACGAGTCACAGGATAACACTTAGCGAAGGCAGCATTCCTACCTTTGTGAAGGCAGGCAGTTTTATACCCATGACCAAGCCAGTCAGAAATACAGAAGAATACGATCCCACAGCCCTGGAGCTGCATTTTTACCCGGATGATTCCGTAAAGAAATCTTCGGCCAACTTTACATATGATGACGGTACATCCGTATACACTATCAGCGAGGAAAAATACACAACTGTTTCCTGCAGTTTTTCCGGAAAGAACAAAAACTGGACATTTAAATTCAAGAATAAACCCGGTCGTGGTTTGAGGCAAAAGGACATCAAGTCAGCACAATACCGTCTTTTTGTCCACAATGTCCGGGCTGCTCCCCACAAAGTATCGGTAAATGGTAAAACCGTGAGGTCCGAATTTGATGGCGGGAAAAACCTGGCAATCATTCCTGTCACCTTCAGCAAGGGGGCGTCAAAAGTCGACATTAACTGGTAAAAATATAGAAAAATGAAGCATTATACAGTATTGTTTTTTCTTGTGGTTTTTCTGGCAGGATGTGGCAGGAAAAACTTTAATGAAGGGCAGACCGCTAAGGGGACGCCTTTTGACTGGAAGGGGGCAAACCTGTATTTCCTGCTAACTGACAGGTTTTACAATGGTAATCCCGACAATGATAATCTGCTCAACAGAAACAAACCGGCGGCCGTTTTGAGAGGATTTATGGGAGGAGACATAAAAGGGGTCACAAAAAAGATCGAAGAGGGCTATTTTACTGATCTGGGCGTCAATGCTATCTGGCTTACGCCAATAGTTGAACAGATCCACGGATCAGTGGATGAGGGCACAGGTCATACCTATGCTTTTCACGGATATTGGACCAAGGACTGGACTGCCCTGGACCCAAATTTTGGCACCCGGGCTGAGCTTAAAGAAATGGTGGAAAAAGCCCATGCCAAAGGCATACGTATCGTGCTGGACGCCGTGGTCAACCATACGGGCCCTGTGACGCAGACAGACCCTGTGTACCCCGATGACTGGGTCAGGACGGGTCCAAAATGTACCTACAATTCATACAGGAATTATATAGAATGCTGCCTTGTAGAAAACCTGCCTGATGTGCTGACCGAAAGTACCCGGGAGGTGGGACTGCCCTCTATTTTGGCCGAAAAATGGAAAAAGGAAGGGCGGTACGAAAAGGAGATGGCTTCGCTCGACGGTTTTTTCAGGAGGACAGGATATCCCCGTACTCCAAAATTTTATATCATGAAATGGCTATCGGATTATATCCATGAATTTGGGATAGATGGATACAGGGTCGATACAGCCAAGCATATCGAAGAGGGATCGTGGTCAGAATTTTACACAATCTGCCAGGCGGCATTTGAGGATTACAAAAAAAGGAACCCTGCCAAAAAACTGGACGACAGCGACTTTTTTATGCTGGGTGAAGTCTATGGCTATGGCCTTCACGGCAGGCAGTTGTATAATTTTGGCGACAGAAAGGTTAATTATTTTGAAAATGGGCTAAAGTCCCTGATTAATTTTGATTTTAAAGGTGATGCCAATAAAGGGTACGAGGAATTGTTTGCTTATTATAACCAGGTGTTGTTGACAGACCTTAAAGACTATTCCATAGCCAATTACATTTCATCACACGATGACGGAAGTCCCTTTGACAAAAAGAGGGCCAGGACCTTTGAAGCAGCCAACAAGCTCCTGCTGACATCAGGCATCTCACAGGTATATTATGGTGATGAGACAGCCAGACCACTCGAGATTCCCGGAGCAAATGGTGATGCCAATCTACGTAGTTTTATGAACTGGGAAGATGTAAATAATTCGGCTGAAACCAGACGTTTACTGCAGCACTATCAAAAACT
This sequence comes from Bacteroidota bacterium, assembly GCA_019136675.1. Taxonomy (GTDB): domain Bacteria; phylum Bacteroidota; class Bacteroidia; order Chitinophagales; family Saprospiraceae; genus OLB9. The sequence continues at coordinate 2,585 of JAGVTV010000150.1, read as the reverse complement.
GGGACAATTTAGAGGCAGACATCCTGCCGTAGGGGCAGGAAGCCACCGGATGATTTCCGAATCCCCATACATTTTCGGCCGCTCCTATACCAAAGGTACTTATACGGATCATGTCGTCATAGGTCTTGGTCTGCCGGCAGGCAAAAAAAATCTGACCGTGGGCACAGGTTTTAAGGATGGAGTCGTGCTGCGAGACTTCTATTCTATGCAGGAGGCAAAAGTAAAGGATGGCCGCATAACCATCGACTCACCGTATGATATCGTTTTGCTGGAAAAAAGGCAGTAAACATTAAATATATGCGGCCCCCGATGTAGGACCGGGTAATCACAACATTAAAAAAAACAGGGATAAAAACCCTGATTTTTTTTCTTAGCCTACCATAGACTGATAATCGGCAGCAGACATAAGCTGATCTGCTTCCGCAGGCTCAGTAAGCCTTATTTTGATGATCCAACCAGCACCATACGGGTCTGTATTGATTAGTCCGGGATTGTCTCCGTGGCTTTCGTCCAGTTCGGGGTTGAATTCCAGGATTTCTCCGGAGATAGGCATAAAAAGGTCTGACGTGGTTTTTACGGCTTCGACCGTACCGAAGATGTCGTCTTTCTTAAGGGTTTCGCCTACGGATTCCACTTCTACATATACCAGATCTCCCAGTTCGCCCTGGGCAAAATCAGTGATGCCTACATAAGCATTATCACCCTCGATGCGGATCCACTCATGCTCCCGGGTATATTTCAGATTTTCAGGAAAGTTCATATTTATTTTTGGTTTATCAGATTATTTGGCAGCGACATATTTTTTAAGCCAGTCGGTGGTGATAGACTTTGGTCTCTCAAGGGCAAGGCCGAGAGCTCTGTCCCAGCAAAGTCCTGCACATACCCCGAGAGCCCTGGAAACACCAAAAAGTACCGTATAGTAGTTGTACTCGGTAAACCCGTAATGAACCAGCAAGGCTCCGGAATGAGCGTCAACATTGGGCCACGGATTTTTTACCTTACCCAGAGATTCGAGAATGTCGGGCACGATTTCAAAAAGGTCCCATACGATCTGTACTATCGGGTCATCCTTGATATAATCTTCAGCAAATTTTTTCTGTGCCATAAACCTCGGATCCGGTTTGCGAAGCACGGCATGGCCGTAACCAGGCACTACCTTGCCAGCTGCCAGTGTGTCATTGATATACTGTCTGACCTGCTCTTTGGTTGGATTGTTGGTGCCTATCTCTTCAATCATCTCAAATATCCACTTAATCACTTCCTGATTGGCGAGTCCGTGCAGCGGCCCTGCCAGGGCATTCATGGCGGCACTAAACGAGTAGTATACATCGCTGAGAGTAGATCCTACCAGGTGCATGGTATGGGCTGAAGCATTTCCTCCCTCATGATCGGCATGGATGGTGAGGTAAAGCCTCATAAGTGAGTAGAAATCGGGGTGCTCAAAACCCAGCATCCGGGCAAAATTACCTCCCCAGTCAAGATTGGGATCAGGAGCTATATGGTCGCCTCCTTTGAAGGACCTCCGGTATATGTACGCCGCCACCCTTGGTAGTTTGGCTATCATATTCATGGAGTCTTCGTACATGACATCCCAATAATCATTTTTGCTCATGCCTTCCTCATACTTTTGGGCAAAAATGCTTTCGTTTTGCATAGCCAGCACAGCTATACTGAACTGGGTCATAGGATGTGTATCGGCAGGCAGGGACTCAAGAGAGGCATAAACATGGGAAGGTACCTCGCCGCGGCGGTTCCATTCAGCTGAAAGCCACCTGACATCTTCTTCAGTGGGGATTTCTCCTACCATCATAAGCCAGAAAAGCCCTTCAGGAAGTGGCTCATTGCCTCCGGGTGCTTTTGGCAACAACTCTCTCAGTTGCGGAATATTGTAACCTCTGAATCTGATGCCTTCTTCCGGGTCCAGGGATGAAGTATCCCATATCATACTTCTTACACTTCTCATACCGCCTATGAGCTGGTCGATGGAGACCGTATCCACCTGCATCTCTCCGTGGTCTTTGAGCAGCGTCTTTAAATCAGCTTTGAGGGCAACTGATTTTTCGTAAAATTTCTGTTTTAATTTGTCCATTTGTTCAGGGATAAATCTTTGATTGATTTCTTTATTTCTTTATACAATTGAAAATAAAAATCGTTTTACCAACATCGTCGAACTTTGTCGCTAAGATAGAAATTCTCAGGAATTATTGCATCATTTATGATCTTTATCAGTTATAAATAGCAATTTTACCCTTTTAGCCTCATATGTTCTAAACTATCCTGTCGTAGACTGAAAGGGATTTAAGTAACCTGTTACCGCACTCTGCATTGCCGATCAGGCGAATAGACTTCATCAGGTCGGGCCCCTGCATAGTGCCGCAAATACTCAGTCTTAGCAGTGGCATAATCTCTCCTGCTTTCAGAGCCTGTGAGGCAATAAATTCCTTGATCATCTGCTCCGGATCTTCTGATCTGTATTCTGTAAGAAGCTGGCCAATCGATTGAAGGTAAGACCGGTGGTCGGGCCTGAATTTCTTTTTCATGGCTTCTTCGTCATAGACACGGGGAGCTTCAAAGAAAAACCTGGC
>JAGVTV010000002.1 GCA_019136675.1 Bacteroidota bacterium | reverse complement strand
TGCCCAAATAAGGAAGATGCCAGCCCCAAAACACAAAAAATAAAAACCAAAGAGTTTCGACTAATCATAACAAAAAATGATATTTCTTTAAAAATAAAACGATTAAATATTAACAGGAAATTCAATAAGTCTATCAGGATCACAAATCTAGTAATAATTTTAAAAGACGAAACCAATGGTTTACCCTAATTTTTACAAAATCCTGGCACAATATCCCAATAATTCCTTACATGAAAGTATAAAATTCTTTGGTAAGGTCAACAAATTGACTTGAATAATCCTTTGGACCGGGCCCATTATGAATAATAAGCTCATCTTTTTGCAATTGTACTTGCTTATTTGTTGAAAATCTGAGTAGCAATCGCTCAGTATTTTTATTTTCCCTTGATTTTACACAAGTCATTTTTTCGATGTAAAAATCGTATTTTTCGGCTATTTCCACAAACCTGAGGCCTTCAATATAAGGAAGGATAACATCAAAATGTCCATCGGGGCTTATCACCCTTTTTACGGATAGCAGCAGGTCAGAGTGTGACAGCTTAAGTGTGTGGCGGACATTAGCCTTATTTTCGTTGTAGGAAAAAGTACCTCCCGTAAAAAAAGGTGGATTACTGATGACCAGGTCGTACTTTTCAGTGCACTCCCTGCTGAAATCCTGAACTGCCATATTTAATACATCAAGGCGGTCGGCAAACTGGGAGGATTTCATGTTTTCCCTGGATTGGCTATAGGAGGCAGGGTCAATTTCTATACCGGTCACATGCATAGAGTCATTTCTCTGAGCCAACATGATGGCTATAACCCCAGTACCTGACCCTACGTCCAGGGCCCTTTTTTTGCCGGTTACATCAGACCAGGCTCCCAACAATACCCCGTCAGTATTTACCTTCATATTGCACTGGTCCTGCCTGATCTCAAATTGCTTGAATCTGAAAACCGCATGAGCCAGGATCTGTTCCGACATAAAAATTTTATTTAACCTCCGTAAACCAATTGAAAATCATCAGCACCATAAACAACACACGTGCTGCAATGTTTCATCCTGCTTGAAATCTTTTAATGAAATAGCACTGATAGAATAAAAGGTCAGTCCCTGGTTACAATAAGTTTGCGTAGGCTGTTGCCTTTTTGACTCCTGAATCCCGCCAGATAAATACCCGGAGCAAGATCTGAGATATCTACGGAATTATAACCCGGTTTTACAATAAAGGTCCTCACTTGTTTTCCCTGCATGGTCATAAGCACCATTTCTCCTTGTCCGAAGCAATTGAAACCTGCACTCCCGGATGCGGGGTTGGGTATGATGGTAAAGGTTTCTTCCTGTGCAAAGTCCTGTGTTTTGGACACAATAAAGTCCTGACAACTGCTGAAATAAGTACATCCTCTGTACGTGATGCTCAGGGCATAACTTCCTGATTTAAAGAGAGGGAAATAGGTCTGAGTTGCTCCCAGAAACGGAACCTTCTCTCCATTTATGCATTCGTGCCATTGATAGATTGCTCCAGGTATATTAAATGCCTTCAGAGTGTCTTTGATCGCAAAGAAGACAGGAACAAAATTCACAACCTGGACCTCAAAATTGACAATGGAGTCACATCCTCCAACCGAAGACAGGAATTCAGTGTATTTTCCGGGATTGAAGTAGGTTGAACTTCCGACTTTAATGCTTTCGCCCTTGCATATTTCAAACAATGTATCAATGTTGTACACCGGATTTACCTGGATAGATATGTTGAGAATGCTGTCGCAACCATCTGATCCTTGTCAGGTTACGGGAAACATGGTTCCATTGTATAGCCGTCGTAACTATTGAATCGCAACCGGACTTTGATGTCAGAGTATCAGAATACATTCCCGGACTTGTGTATATTGAGTTTCCAACTTTAACATTTCCACCGGGGCATATCTTTATTGCCTGACTGTATCTTTTAACATTATTAACAAGCAAATTGAGTGTTATAATACTGTCACAACCGGCATTGTTTTTAAGATTGATCTTATACATTCCGGTCGAACTAAATGTCATTCCGCCTATGGTCACACTTTCGCCCACGCAGATCTCTCGGCTTACCGGGTGGTCTTTTTTGTATACTTTCAGCTTTGTTATGACCACACTGTCACAGCCAAAAACCGTCAACAGTGTATCGGTATACGTTCCGCTTTGTCCGTATGTATTATTTCCGACATTGACCGTTTGACCTTCGCATAAAGTAAAAGACTGCTGCTTTGCCCCAGGTACCGGATTTACCTTAAGTGCCGTGTTGACTATACTGTCGCAACCAAACACATTAGTCAGGGTGTCAATGTAAGTCCCTGTGGAAAAATACACCCTGTTTCCTACATAAATGCTGTCACCCTGGCAAATGGAAATATTCCTGCTGATTACAGACCTTTCACGCTGTATTACGGTAGTGGTAATGATGCTGTCGCAACCAAAGGAGGAGTCTAGTGTGTCCTTATAAATACCTGGCATTGTATATTTGCTGGATCCCACCCGGATGGTATCTCCCTGACAAATATCCGCAAATTGGCTGAATTCGGTTTCAAGTGCCGTGATCCGGACGATAAGAAGGTCCTCGCACCCGTTGGTGCCGATACTGGACTGAAAATATGTACCGGTATTGTAGTAGGTATCTGATCCTATCGTTACTGAGTCACCTTTGCAAATAATGGCTTCTGCATTTTGGACATTGGTGGGCAGCACTGTCAGGTTAGTGACGATCAGGCTGTCACAGCCGTCTATGCTTTCAAAAAGATTGGTGAAGACTCCTGTAAATGTGTACGGGGTATTCCCAACCCATACCGTATCTCCGTCACAAATCTGGAAGGACTGGCTAAAAAAATATTTCGGATAAAGTGTCACCTCTGAAAACACTATACTGTCACAGCCTGACACTGAAACAAGGGAGTCCACATAGGACCCTGCAGTTGTGTACCTGCTGGCACCCACGACAAGAGTGTCTCCCTGGCATAGTTTGACTTCATTGTACACAACACTATCCTCAAAGACCCTGACCTCTATCTTTTTGCATTGGTCATTGGTGACGCAGCCTCCGAAACCCTTCACATAAAAAGTGGATGAAGTGTCGATATTTATGTTGAGGAAATTTCCGCTGGCAAATGTAATATTATCACACCTGTTCCTTTGCCATGACCATTGGGTAGCACTATTAAGATAACCTTCCAGGATTTGGACAAGAATCTTCTCACCCGGGCATATCTCGGGTTTGAATGCCCTTACATTTTTAATATAAGGATTTACGCAGATGAATGTATTCCACAGAAAACCGTCCAGGCCACCGGTGGAAAAAATATTGGATTCTGACGAAGAAGGGTCAAAATCCGTAATAGCCCCAAATGCCCCTACGGATACCAGCTCACCGTTTGATTTCAGTGCAAAGTCGTTGATCTGGTCATTGGCCATGCCACCCAGGGTAAAATGCTCATTGTAGGTTCCGTCCTGGTTGTAGAGTGCTATAAAACCGTCTGTCCCGCCATTGGAATCCGCTCCGTTATTAAATTCCGGTGACGGATTAAAATCCGCCTTGGTCCTGAATGACCCAGCAAGGTATATGATACCGTTTGTGTTGACAATCACACGGCTGCCGGCATCCTGCAGCGAGTCCCCGTAAGTATTGTACCATTGAGTTGACCCGAACTCATCAAGCTTGACCAGGAAGATATCAGTACTACCCTTGGATAGGGCTGGATTTCCGCTTCCCGAAAAATTTACGCTATTGGAGAAGGAGCCGGTTACTATTACATTTCGCTGGCCATCTGTGGTCAAAGATACAGCCTGGTCCAGCCCTGTACTTCCAAATGTCCTCACCCAGACAAAGTTACCTGTTGCACTTAGTTTCAGGACATACCCGTCTGCCATACCCATGTTGGACTTTAGCTGCTGGGCAGGCCCCGGATCAAAATCTACTGTTTGCCTGAAATCTCCCGCCAGATAGTAGTTATTCTGATTATCTGTAAAATGTTGTAATACTGTGTCGTTTTCGGGACCGCCAAACGTCCTCATAAACGTAGTATTGCCGGAAGCTCCGCTGATTTTTATTAGAAAGCCGTCCATACCGCCGTTGTTTCCGGCAGAAAACCCGGCACCAAAGTTTCCGTTGCCTTCAAAGCTGCCTGAAATTATCATCTCGCCGCCCTGACCTTTGGTGATAGTGCGTGCCATAACAGCCACATCCGCCTCCAGTTTCCGTACCCAAATCACGTTGCCTTCCGGATTAATCTTAAGAATAAATGATTGGATTTTTATGGCATCACCTTTTATCAGAAAAGTATTGTTGTAAAAAAGTGAATCTGTAAACGAACCTGTGAGATATACATTGTCATCATTGTCGGCCACAATATCATAAGCTATATCCTGTCCTTTGCCACCCAAATGCCTGACCCACTGAAAAAAACCTGAGGAAGAGCTTTTTCGGATGACTATATCCTGCGACCCCCTGGACGTAAAAGATTGATTAACAATGGTCAAACTTCCTGAAAAAGTGGTCATGTCATAAATGGACTGGTCATCATCCATTGTCAAGGCTACTCCATTGTCTGCAGACGTTCCTCCGATCTTGTAAATCCATTTTAATTCCTGGCCGCTGACAATAAGTGACAGCAGTCCAAAAATCGTTGCAAGTATTATCTTTTGCGACATTTTGAGATCAATTTATGGTACCAATATACTGATACTGCGAAAATTATGCCGTATTTATTTGTAAAATGAAACGATTAGCCGGGTGGCTGCATAAAAATTTTATAACTTTGTCTACAAATAATCAATTTCAAATCAAGTCTTGATTCATTATAAAATAATATTGATGAACCCTTTGAGGATATTTATACCCTTATTTTTTATATCGTTTTATTCCCTGACCCTTTTTGGACAGGTACAGTTTGTCAGCAAGGCATCCCAATATGGTATTGACCACACGTATGGAAACGGGACTGCCGGCGGAGGAGTGAGTTTCGCTGACTTTAACGGAGACCTGCTTGACGACCTGACCCTGGCTGTGTCCGGCAATGAGAAGATACATTTTTACATAAACCGTCTGACACATCTCGAAAAAGTAAACCTGGTTGACCAATCCTTCGGCCAGGTAAAACATATCCTTTGGGTAGATTACGACAATGACGGTGACCGTGATCTCTATCTGACGCTTGCTGATGACTACAACAGATTGTTCAAAAATAACGGTGCTCTCCAACTGGAGGATGTTACGGAAGAAGTTGGGCTGGATACTGACATACTGACAAGTTTCGGTGCATGCTGGGGTGACTACAACAGGGACGGATATCTGGACCTGTACTATGGCCTCCGAAGGATCGAACAGACGGGCGAACCCAATATTTCAAAACTTTGGATGAACCGTAAAAATCACTTTGCAGACATAACAATGGAATCAGGAACTGAAGACGGAGGGAAAACACCCTTTTGCTCTTCTTTCCTGGATTATAACAATGACAAATGGCCAGACATATACACCGCTCACGACAGGAAACGGGGCAATACGATGCTGAAAAACAACGCTGATGACACTTTTACTGATGTAAGTGTAATTACGGGTACTGACCTTAAAATGGACGGTATGAGTGTTTCTATCGGGGATTACAATAAGGATAATTTTGACGATATCTATGTATCCAACAGCGAAGCAGGCAATGCATTTTTTGTAAATAAATCGGGAAACGATTTTTCAAATGATGCCGATACATGTGGTGTTGCTTTTTATTCAGTGGCTTGGGGAACAAATTTTTTGGATGGTGACCTGGACGGAGACCTGGACCTGTATGTAAGTGGTATGCTTCCGGGAGTCAATGCCATCAACAGCCAGTATTACTTTAACAATTATCCGGAGAATACTTTTACAAAAGGTGCAAAGATTCTCGGAGATACGGCTTCAAGTTTTAACAATGCCATTGGCGACATAAACGATGACGGATTTCCGGATATAGCTGTGATAAATGTGGGGCCCTACCCTACGCTTCTGCTCGAAAATACCGGATCGCAGAACAAAGGGATTAAAGTAACTCTGCAAGGGGTAAAAAGCAACCGAGATGGTGTGGGTTCTGTAATCACACTATTTGCAGGCTCAGCAACACAAAGGATCTACACACAGTGCGGCATTGGATTTATGGGTCAGAATTCGTATAACCATATGATGGGCCTGGGCACTTCCGGTACAGCAGACAGCATAACCGTCCTTTGGCCCACCGGACACAGGGATGTCATCACCGGTATAACGGCCGGCCAGCATTATATGATCACAGAAGGGATGAGTACCGGCGGGCAGATCCTGACAGACCCGGATGTAACTTTACTGGACCCCAGCAACACCCATGACGACGATCCGTCTATTCAGGAAAGATTGCTTGTATTTCCAAATCCGGCAGAGGCTACCGGAAAATGGCATATTGCCGCTGACATCGGTTGCATGGCCGGATACAGCCTATATAACACTACTGGCCAAATAGTCATGTCACAGCCATACAATGACAGTTCAGCTCTTACAGCTCCTTCTGTCCCGGGCATTTATAAAATTTTGGCCAGAAGGTGCGACGGGACATATATTTCCGGCATTTTACTTGTAAAATAATGGCTAATATCAGATTTATATTAATCTGCATGCTTTTTTTGTTTGCAGGGTTCACCTTGGCACAGACCAGGACTGTAGGCCTGCTTGAGACATCAAACGACGTCACACCGGGCTATGTGCTTTTTTCACCTATATTTTCAAAGGAGACTTTCCTGATAGACAACTGCGGTTTTTTGGTCAACAAATGGGAAAACACACTTTTGCCGGGGCAAACATCTTTTTTGACAAAAGACGGTCTGTTACTTCGTACTGCAAGAATCCCCGGCTCTCTGACAGGCGGGGGTGTTGGAGGAAGGATGCAGTTACTGGACTGGGACGGAAATGTCACCTGGATGTACGACATAGCCAATGACAGCATGCACCAGCACCATATGGCTCTACCGCTGGATGACGGAACTATAATGGCTATAGTATGGAAAAAGTATTCGCGGGAAGCCGCCATCAACAAAGGTTTTATCCCATCAACAGTACCCCCGTCAGGCATCGTCTCGGATATGGTTATACATTTCATGCCGATGGGTGCCGACAGCATCCGCATTCTATGGCAATGGGATTTCTGGGACCACACAATACAGAACCAAAACCCCTCAGCTATGGATTACGGGACCATATCAGACCATCCTGAGCTATTGGACGTAAATTTCAGGGAAGATCCCGGGGCCAATAATGCTGAATGGATCCACCTCAACTCCCTAGACTTTGATCCGGTCAACAACCTGGTCCTCGTGAGTTCTAAGTTTCACAATGAGATTTATATAATTGACAGAAGTACGACCACGGAGGAAGCCAGAGGCCATACCGGTGGCACCTACGGTAAGGGAGGTGATTTCATCTACAGGTGGGGAAATCCCAGGTCCTATGGCAAAGGCACCCGTGACCATCACTGGCTCTATGGTCAGCATGATGTGCAGTTTATCGATCCCGGAATGCCCGGAGCTGGAAATATTCTTTTATTTAACAATGGTTCCAATCGCACTGATTCACTATATGCCGTGGTAGAGGAAATTGTCCCGGTGAGGAACAGTGACGGATCATTTAGTCTCTCGGCTGAAGGACGTTATCTTCCGGAACTGCCTGTGTGGAGTTATCCCGACAGACCTGACAAGTCATTTTACTCATCCAGGATCTCAGGAGTACAAAGACTGGCAAACGGCAATACTCTGATTTGCGAGGGAAACAAAGGGCTCTTCAGGGAAGTGGACGACAATGGTGAGATTTTGTGGCTCTATAAAAATCCTGTCAACAACTTTGGACCTGCCCAGCAAGGAGCTTTTCCGCCTAACCCGGATGTCTTTACCATCAGGCGTTATGAGCCCGGTTTCAGTGGCTTTAACGGTCTCATTTTGGAAGCCGGCGAACCTTTGGAAAACGGCTCAGAACCAGGTTATTGTGTGATTCTCAATAAGGCTACAGAAACAACAAAACCAGGTTTTTGGCTACAGCCAAATCCAGCCTCCGAATTCATTAATGTAAAAAGCACAGAAATTGCTGATTTTAAATACTCCATCACCGATATGACTGGAAAACCTCTTT
>JAGVTV010000249.1 GCA_019136675.1 Bacteroidota bacterium | reverse complement strand
TTTTTGCTGCCTCAAAAATTATTTCAACAAGTTTTTTCCAACTGAGTTCTTTTTTTGCTTCCGTGATCTGCTCCTTAAATCGGCCCATGTCCAGATTTCTTATTTTTAAAAGGGCCTCTGAGATCGATTCCGCATTGGGCTCACAGACTTCTCCAAGCCCCGCAAATACCAGGTCAGGCAGGGCTCCGACATTTGTTACGATCATAGGCACTTCAAAATGATAGGCCAATGGAGTGACACCACTTTGGGTGGCATTCCTGTATGGTTGTACAACGCAGTTTGCTGCCGAAAAATAAAGGCCTACTTCCTCGTCTCTTATAAAGTGGGTGTGCTCGAGGATACGGGACTTCAATGGCGAGGCCGCAATCCTGGCTTTTATCTCATCTTCTCCGGCATAATATTCTCCGGCAATCACCAGGTATCCGTCGCAGTTTTCGCCGAGGGATTCAAAGGCGTCAATAAGCAAATCAAGCCCTTTGTATTGGCGGATAAATCCGAAAAATAAATATAAATAGCTATCTGATGGTAGGTTCAACTTTTTCCTTGCTTCTGTCTTGTCAGATTTCGGCCCAAAATTGTCATAAAGCGGATGTTTGGCCAGAAACACGGGTTTTTGTGTAATTTGTCTTAGGTCTTGTTGTACATACTGGCTCATTGTAATAAATCCATCAATACCTTTTACAAAATACCTGGTAAACAACTTGTCCCCGGGCCTTTTTTCGTGTGGTAAAGCATTGTCAATGAGGCCGGTTATTTTTGTTTTGCCATTTTTACGAATGATCCTTGCAACTGTGCCCAAACAGGGGCCCATAAATGGCAGCCAGTATCTTATCAGGACGAGATCTGCCATCTCCTTGCTGATTTTGCGGCCGGTTAATATCCAGTTGAGGGGATTGACGGAATTGACCTCTACTCTTATGTCAAGACCCTCAGGTGGCGGGCTGTCAGAATACTGCGTTTTTCCGGGAAACAGGAAACCCGGGTACTGCAGTGAAAAGGTGTAAATGGTCACCACATGGCCCATAGACATAAACTCCCTTGCCAGCCTTTCGTCAAAAGTGGCTAATCCTCCTCTAAGGGGGTAGGCAGGGCCTATGATGATTATTCTGGACAAGGCAAAGGGTCAAATGTGAAAAAAGCCAACAAATGTACTTTTTCTGTCACTTTTCAATACTTTTATTTAACAAGTTTTATCGAAAAAGAAACCTGCGGAACAAAAAACACCAAATATCCGTTTTAACGATTGGATTTAATGTATTATGATGAGGGTATTACTAATGTTTTTCAGCCTGATGTTGGCTTTCAATTCATACGGGCAGCTGAAAGGTGCTGTTCCGCAAAAGGACCAACCCAATCACATGGGTGAAGAAAGGAAGGTTGCCAGAACTACCCCGGAATCTCTGGCCAAAAACAATGCAGACAAGCTTAAAAAATCCTTGAAGCTGGACGAAAAGCAATATAAGGAATTGTATGCTGCATTGCTTGAATATGAAAAAGGGGTAGCCGCTAATGCGAAAAGTAAATTGTCTAAAAAGGAGCAATTCAACAAACTCAACCAACTGAATGCCAGACGCCAGGAGCAGCTAAAAAAGATCCTTTCAAAAGAGCAGTACCACGCTTATATCATGTCGTTTCCCTGACGACCGTCTTTATTCTTGTTGAGTATCCGGTAATACTCCCTAAGACGAAACTCCGTCAGCAAGCCAATACCAAATTCGATGCCTGAGATGAGTGCTACCGGAATTGCGGTGCCGGTCAGAAGTGCTTTCTGCCGGGTGAAGATGCCTGCAAAGGCAAGTAACGTACTTATCACAATAGTGTAGATAAACCTCCTTCTGTTGTTGTTTTTTTTCTCAATGCGGTAGCTTGTATATTGGATTTCATCTTCTATTTCTTTGTCTGACATAGTGTCTCTGTCGTGGTAGAAACGATACCTGCTGTAAGATACAAAATACATGAAAATGCCCTTCCCAATGCTGTAGGCGGCAAACATCACCAAACCAATCACGAGGTACCTGAAATCGCCGATACGTGTAAAGTAATGCAGGATACCCGCAAACGTGGCCAGGACAAGGCCGGTAAAAACATAAAACCAAGCAGCAATCATATCGCCTTTGTACAGGATGCGGCTTTTATTGAGGAGTGATGTGGCCATTATTTATTTTATAATCGAGTCCAGCAAACCATCATCTGCATTTACAGGCAAAGTAACCTTTAGGCTTTTGTTTTCTTCCATTGCCCTGTTTATGGCAAATATGGCACCTTCATTGCGGGCCCAGGACCTGCGGGCAATCCCGTTGTTAACATCCCAGTGAAGCATGGACCTGATGTTTTTTTCGGCTCTTTTGCTACCATCTATCACCATGCCAAATCCCCCGTTTATAACCTCTCCCCATCCGACGCCGCCACCATTATGTAATGATACCCATGTGGCTCCCCGGAAAGCATCCCCGACAAAATTCTGTACCGCCATATCAGCCGTAAATTTGGAACCGTCTCTGATATTGGCAGTTTCCCTGTACGGCGAATCTGTTCCCGACACATCGTGGTGGTCCCTGCCGAGCACAACAGGTCCCGTAAGTTTACCTTTCCTGATGGCCTTGTTAAGGGCAAGTGCTATTTTAATCCTGCCTTTAGCGTCAGCGTAGAGAATTCTTGATTTAGAGCCCACGATCGGCAGGTTGTGTCTTGCATCCCGGATCCAGTTGATATTGTCCTTCAATTGACCTCTTATCTCATCAGGTGCCATGTCATGGAGTTTTTTGAGAACCTTTAGGGCGATATCATCAGTTGTGTACAGGTCCTGCTCTGACCCGGAAAGGCATACCCATCTGAACGGGCCAAAGCCATAATCAAAGCACATAGGCCCCATGATATCCTCTACATAAGATGGGTATCGGTAGCCTGTTTGTTTTTTATCCTTCCAGATATTAGCACCGGCTAGACCTGCTTCCTTTAAAAATGCATTGCCGTAATCCCAGAAGTACATACCTCTTTCAGAAAGTGTGTTGATGGCTTTAACATGCCGCTTAAGAGATTTACGCACTTCTGTCATAAATCGTTCCTTGTTTTTTGAAAGCAGTGATTTAGCTTCCTCAAAGGTGTAACCTACAGGACAATAGCCGAGGTCATCAATATTATGCAGAGAGGTCTGGTCAGACCCCAGCTCTACTGCCAGGTCACTCTTTACCAGCTTCTCCCAAAGGTCTACAATATTACCGTGGTACACCAGGGCAACAGCTACTTTTCGTTCCTTGCTTGACCTGGCGGCTTCGATCAGTTTGTTGAGGTCAGTATAGACATTCTCGCTCAGAACATAACCATCTGCAATCCGTTGCTGCACGGCTGCAGGGTCGACTTCTGCTATAATTCCTACGGCTCCTGTGATGACAGCTGCCAGGGTCTGGGCACCCGACATACCACCCAACCCTGAAGTAACAAACAATACACCGGCGAGATCATTTTCGCCTTTGCCGGTGATTCTCCCGGCATTAAGAAGCGTGATGGTAGTGCCGTGGACGATGCCCTGAGGCCCTATGTACATGAAGGACCCTGCTGTCATCTGACCATACGAGGTTACTCCCATGGCATTGTACCGGTTCCAGTCTTCCTTGGACGAATGATTTGGAATCATCATGCCGTTTGTGACGACGACCCGCGGTGCATCCTTAGAGGACGGAAAAAGCCCCAGCGGGTGTCCGGAGTATAACACAAGGGTCTGTTTGTCTGTCATTTCAGAGAGGTACTTCATGGTGAGCCGGTACTGGGCCCAGTTCTGGAATACTGCTCCGTTACCTCCGTAGGTTATCAGTTCTTGCGGATACTTTGCAACTTTAGGATCCAGGTTGTTTTGTATCATTAGCATTATCGCAGCTGCCTGCTTCGATCGTGCAGGATAATTGACTACCGGCCTGGCCTTAATTTCGTGTTTGGGCATGTACCTGTACATGTATATCCTGCCATATTTATTGAGCTCGGTGTAAAACTCCCTGGCCAGCACTGCATGATGCCGTGAATCAAAGTATCTCAGGGCATTCTTTATGGCTAGTTTTTTTTCCTCTCTGGAAAGAACCCCTGAAATATTTCTTTTGGGAGCGTGCGAAACTGCGGTGGACCTTCTGGCCTTTGCCGGTAAATTTTCCGGAATACCTTCTGCTATTTCTGTTAAGATTACATTGTGCTCCTTCATACCTTACGTGTATTAACAGGGTAAAGATATGACAAATGGGGGAGCCTTAAACAAAAAAGGCCCTCCTTTTTGCAAAAGAGGGCCTTGGTTTAATATTAGGGTTTCTTACTTCTGAACACCTGCTTTTTCTGCTGAGCAAGACTTAGCTGCATTTTTCTTGCAGCAGCCTTTTCCTTCAGACTTTCCTGCACATGACTTAGTCTCTACCTTTTCGCCTGCTTCATTTTTTTCCATTGATGCCGAAGCCACCTTGGTAAATGATTTTGTAGCAGAGTCGAATTTAACTTCATCCCAGGAAACTTTACCGGAAGCAGAACAAACAGATTTTTCAAAATATGAAACTGCTCCTGACATTTCACAAGTCCTCTTTACAATGTTGCCGTTTGATGCATTGGCAATTGCATCAGCTTCCATTACAGCACTAGCTACCTTTGTGTCGGTTGCTTCAGTGCTTGCAGATGATACACTGGCTGATTTCTTTGATGCACAACATGCCTTATTTGCAGTTGCTGACTTGGAGCAACTCTGAGCATTGGCAAAAGAGGCTACCATTACAAATGAAAGGAACAAAAATAATTGCTTCATGATGTTTAAAGTTTAAGATTTTACAAATTTTCCGTAAATATATGACTTTTTAAATTACATACTACTGCCACCAGGTTACATTATATTTTTTTTAACTTTTATCAAGGAAGCATCACTCCTTAAAATCCGTTATTCTGTAACAATGCCCACAGAAACACCAAATCATTTAGCAAACAATCCGGGTTTACGGTTTGTGTGTAGATGTTGTATATCATTATTTTACGGCATATCATGTAGTATTTGACCAAAAATATATAATTTTGCGGCCTTATGAATATTTACAAGGGATTTACAGTTTTGGTTATTCTGTTCTTGGTGTCCTGCAAGTCTGAATTTGAGACGCTCAGGACCAGCAATCAGCCTGAAAAGGTTTACAAGGCGGCCAATAAATATTATGACAATAAGGAGTATGACCGTGCGGTGGCTCTGTACGATGTGGTGATTCAGTTTTACAGAGGAAGGAAAGAAGCAGAGGACTTGTTTTACAAATATGCTTACGCTCACTATCACCTGGGCGACTATATCCTGGCTTCAACATATTTTAAAAACTTTGCCAATACATTTGGCAACAGTCCAAACAAACAGGAGGCCGAATACATGGCCGCATACAGCAACTACAGGCTTTCGCCTAATTTTAAGCTTGATCAATCCTACACAGAGAAAGCTATCGAAGCCTTTGAACAGTATATTAATGCTTATCCTGACACAGAGCGGGCCCAGGAGGCCACGAGGCTGATCGATGAGATGCGTCGCAAGCTCGAACAAAAATCTTTTGAGCAGGGAAATCTCTATTATAAAATGGGGCAATTCCAGGCCGCAGTAACCGCTTTTCAAAATACGCTGAAAGACTTTCCGGAATCAAAAAAGGCAGAAGAAATCAGGTATCTGACTATAAAATCCAGCCACACCCTTGCCGAAAACAGTGTAGTTGAAAAAAAAGAGGAGAGGTATAATCAGTGCATCGAATTTGCCAGGGCTTTCCAAAAAAAATACCCAAAATCAAAATGGAACAGTGACGTTAAGAAGATAATTCAGGATTCCACTTCAGAACTTAATAAAATTAAAAAATGACAACTGATATCAAATCAAAGGTCCAGAATTTGGACCCGAACATCAAAGCCCGTGACATCAAGGGTTTATGCAGCGAAACAAACAATATCTACGAGACCATTTCGGTGATAGCAAATCGTGCAGAACAGATTGCGGCAGAACTCAAGGACGAACTGCACAATAAACTGGATGAGTTTGCCAGCACTTCTGAAACCATTGAGGAGATTCTCGAAAACAAAGAGCAGATCGAGATCAGCAAGTTTTACGAAAGATTGCCAAATCCATCCATTATAGCTACGGAGGAATTTGTAAAAGGTAACCTCGAACACGAATATACTGAACCAAAGGTACATATTGAGGAATAAGCCTGAGGGCAACCCATGATCAAAGGAAAAAAAATACTGCTTGGAGTCACAGGCAGCATAGCCGCATATAAGGCGGCTTTTTTATGCCGGCTGCTGATTAAGGAAGGCTGTGAGGTCAGGGTGGTGATGACCCAGGCAGCGACAGAGTTTGTTTCACCTTTGACGTTTTCGACACTTACCGGCTATCCCGTCTATACGAATGTTACGGATGGTCTGGCATGGAACAATCATGTGGAGATGGCACTCTGGGCAGATCTTTTGCTGATCGCACCTTGTACTGCGTCCACATTGGCCAGGATGGCTTCCGGATTGTCAGATAACCTTCTCACCGCCACCTACCTGTCTGCTAAATGTGATGTCATGGTGGCACCGGCAATGGACCTGGATATGTGGAAGCACCAGGCTACTGTCACAAATCTGGAGAGGATCAGGTCATACAATAACATCATCATTCCTGTAGGCAAAGGTTTTCTTGCCAGTGGTCTGTCCGGAGAGGGTAGGATGGCTGAGCCTGAAGATATCCTTGACCATGTGAAGAAGTATTTTACACAAAACCTGTCATTGGGTGGGAAAAAAATCGTGATCACGGCAGGACCTACCTATGAGCCACTGGACCCGGTGAGATTTATCGGCAACAGAAGTACCGGAAAAATGGGTTATGCCATCGCAGATGAATGCCTGAAAAGAGGGGCAGAGGTCGTCCTTGTCTCAGGACCTGTTCAGCTTAGCCTGCAGCATCACAATTTGAAAATTATCCATGTCGGGACAGCCCGGGAGATGTATGAAGCCACGGTCAGTGCCTTTGAGGTCAGCGATATAGCCATTCTATCAGCAGCGGTGGCAGATTATATGCCGGAAACCGTTGAAGCACAAAAAATAAAAAAGAAGGATCCGGACCTGCAGCTTAAACTGGTAAAAACGGTAGACATAGCAGCGAGTCTTGGCAAGAATAAAAGAACTGACCAGGTAATGGTAGGTTTCGCCCTCGAGACCAATGATGAAATTAATCATGCCCTGCAAAAAATGCACAAGAAAAACTTTGATTTCATCGTTCTTAATTCATTGCAGGACAAAGGAGCGGGTTTTCAGCATGAAACCAATAAGATTACCATACTGGAGAAATCAGGAAGTATTTTAGAGTTTCCGCTTAAGCCCAAGACCGAGGTTGCAAAAGATATCATTGATCATTTAGAAAAAATAATATGATGGTTTTTTCAAAAAATATATTCAGGATGATTATTGTTTTGTTTATATTTCAAAACAATGCAATATCACAGGAATTAAATTTTAATGTCAGCGTGATCGTACAGGGCTCAATAAATTCACTTACAAATGATCCCGAATTATTTAGAAATCTTGAAAAAAACATAAACGAATTTATAAATACAACAAAGTGGACAGATGATGAATTTCAAGGCAACGAACGCATCAGAGGTTCTATCCAAATAACCATAACGGGAGAAATTGCTCCCACTGTATTTTCTTCAGAAATAGTGATACAGACAGAACGTCCGGTATACAATTCCACTTATGCCAGTCCCATGGTAAATATGATAGACAAACGAGTCAATTTTACATGGACAGGGTTACAACCCCTGCAAAAGACAACCAATACGTTTTATGACAATTTGTCTGCTATTCTGAGTTTCTATTCCTATTTTGTGATAGGTATGGACTATGATTCATTTGGTCTTAACGGAGGCGAACAATTTTATCTGAAAGCTCAGGAAATCATAACCTCATTGCCTTCAAACTATGTGAGGGATGACGGATGGAAAAATGATGACCCGTTTAAAAGAAACAGGTTTTGGTTAATTAAAAATATTCTTGACCCCACCATGAGACAGTTTCGACAGGCGTTTTATGAATACCACAGGCTGGCACTGGATAAAATGTTTGATGAGACTGACAGAAGCAGGGCTGTGTTGTTGAGTGCACTTACATCCATGTCTCAGGCTGACAAGGACAACCCCAATACCTATCTGATTCAGGTTTTTGGAGATACCAAAAAAGATGAGATAGTAGAAATATTTAAAGCTGCAGACAAAGGCCAAAAAACCAAGGTAAAAACACTTATGGTGGGAATGGATGCCAGTAAAAATTCGAAATACAGCATATTAAATTGATGCTTTTGCACAAAGGCAAAAAAATAAATATTGCTGTTTTTGCTTCCGGAGGAGGTTCAAATGCCCGGGAGATCATTAAATATTTTAAGGATTCAGAAAAAGTCAATGTCTGTCTGATCCTCACAAACAACCCGGCAGCAGGAGTAATTAAAATTGCAAAGGAGTCAGGCATCCCATGCACAGTTTTTTCAAGGGAAAACTTCAGGGACGGTGAAAAAATATCTGGAATATTATCATGCTTCAAATCGGACTTCATCATACTTGCCGGGTTTCTGTGGATGGTCCCGGGTTATTTATTAACACAGTATAAAGACAGGATCATTAATATCCATCCTTCACTTCTTCCACGATTCGGGGGCAAAGGTATGTATGGACATTTTGTGCATGAAGCTGTTAAAAAATCAGGTGAATCAGTAACTGGTATGACTATTCATGTCGTCAATGAAAAATATGATGAGGGAAAAATAATTTTTCAGGCAAAATGCAATATAAATCCTGAAATGTCGGCTGATGAAATTGCTTCAGAAGTTTTAAAACTTGAACACAAATATTATCCTCAGATCATTGATAAATATATAGCAGAATTTACACGAAAATTGTAATTAATATTATATTTTAATTGACTTTTCGTGTTAATAATTGTTAAGCACGGCATTAAATAAAATTAATTAGAAGAAGTTTTTTTAATTTTGGCCTTATTTTTGATTTATTAAAAAAAATTGATTAAGTCCGTTAATTTATAATTTAAATAAAATGAGCATAACAAAAAAGTATAGTTCTTCCGGCGTTACCTGCAAGGTCACATTTACCTACCCCACATATGCGGCCGATGGTGTGAAGACAGTACAAATCCTGGGTGACTTTAATAACTGGGATGCCTTCAAAGCCCCTAAAATGAAAAAGGGAAAAGAAGAATTCAGCATCACGCTTGAATTGAATACAGGTAGAATTTATGAATTCAGGTATCTTCTTGACGGAAGCAGATGGGATAATGATTACAATGCTGATAACTATAGCCCGGCTCCTTACGCTGGTGTGAAAAATTCTGTTCTTGTGTTGGATGCCGTGCCAGGCAAAGGAAAAGAAGGTAAGGCAAAGGCTGCAAAAAAGGAAAAGGCCAAACAGCCAAAAGCTGATAAGTCAGCTAAAAAAGCCGGCAGGCCAGCCAAAGCAGCAAAGACCGAAGCTGCTCCTGCTGCCGAGAAGCCAGCAAGAGGCAGGAAGCCAAAAGCCGAAAAGCCTGTTGTGGAGAAGCCAGCTAAAAAAGCCGGCAGACCAGCTAAAGCAGTAAAGACCGAAGCTGCACCAGCTGCCGAGAAGCCAACAAAGGGCAGGAAGCCAAAAGCCGAAAAGCCTGTTGCGGAGAAGCCTGCTAAAAAAGCCGGCAAACCAGCCAAAGCAACAAAGACCGAAGCTGCTCCTGCTGCCGAGAAGCCAGCAAGAGGCAGGAAGCCAAAAGCCGAAAAGCCTGTTGCGGAGAAGCCAGCTAAAAAAGCCGGCAGACCAGCTAAAGCAGTAAAGACCGAAGCTGCTCCTGCTGCCGAGAAGCCAGCAAGAGGCAGGAAGCCAAAAGCCGAAAAGCCTGTTGCGGAGAAGCCAGCTAAAAAAGCCGGCAGACCAGCCAAAGCAGTAAAGACCGAAGCTGCACCAGCTGCCGAGAAGCCAGCAAAGGGCAGGAAGCCAAAAGCCGAAAAGCCTGTTGCGGAGAAGCCAGCTAAAAAAGCCGGAAGACCAGCAGCCAAAACTTCAAAACCTTCAGCCGGCAAGGATGACCTTAAGCTTATAGAAGGTGTCGGCCCAAAAATCGAGGAATTGCTTAATAAAAGCGGAGTCAGCACATTTGCTGGCCTGGCTACAGCATCAGCCGACAGTCTCAGAAACATACTTGCAGGTGCAGGCCCAAGATACAAAATGCATGATCCGGCAACCTGGACCAAACAAGCAACACTTGCCGCAAGTGGAAAGTGGGACGAACTGAAAAAACTTCAGGACCAACTGGTAGGCGGAAAAAAGAAGTAATAATCTAATCTGGTTTAAAATATAAAATGCACCTGCTGATTCTGTTAGCAGGTGCATTTTCTTTTAGTGCCGTTTATTATTAAAATAGGCATAGTAAGACTAAATTAGCAGCTTCAAAATATTTTTTAATGAGGCAATTACTCCCTTTATCCTGTTTAGCTGTAATTATCATTGTTTTGTATTCGACGTGCAGAACAGATGATATTTACGATATGGTTGTTATCAACGCAAACATTTACGCCATAGATACAACCTATGAGGGAGCTGATGCCATAGGTGTACGGGAAGGAAAAATTATTAATGTCGGTGCCGGCTCCACAATTCTCCAAAATACGGATGAAAAAACAAAAATAGTGGATGCAAAAGGCAATTTTGTCATGCCGGGATTTATCGAAGGACACGGACATTTTTCGGGCCTGGGCTACAGCCTCATTAATCTCAATTTTTTAAAATCCAGAAGCTGGGAAGAGATCATATCTGCCGTCAGGGACAAGGCAAGTCGCTCAACACCTGGCGAGTGGATCATTGGCAAAGGCTGGCATCAGGAAAAATGGGACAGCATTCCCAAAAAAAACATATACAATTATCCCTTTCATCACGGACTCAGTGAGATCTCTCCTGATAATCCGGTAATCCTGTATCATGCATCAGGACATTCTTTGTTTGCCAATAAAAAAGCGATGGAACTGGCAGGAGTAACGGCCGAAACACCTAATCCGGTCGGCGGTGAGATTGTCAGGTCTGCAGGTGGTGAGGCCATTGGAGTGTTTGAGGAAAGGGCTATGGAAATATTTACTACATCTTACGATCAATATTTAAAGTCCCTTGATAAATCAACACTGGACTCTATCTGGTATCAGGCCATCGTAAAGGCGGAAGACGAATGCCTCGCTAAGGGCGTCACATCTTTTCAGGATGCCGGAAGTCCCTTTGAGGAGTTGGACAAATACGAAAAACTGGCAAAAGATGGAAAGCTGAGGCTGAGATTATGGGTTATGGCCCGGCAACCTGCTGAACAAATGGAGGGTAAAGTAGGAAATTATAAAAGGATTAATGTGGGCAATAATTTCTATACTTGCAATGCAATAAAATCTGAAGTTGACGGAGCCTTGGGCTCATTTGGAGCATGGCTGCTTGAACCTTATACTGACAAGCCCGGATTTAAAGGACAGAATACAACAGACATCTATGATGTTAAAAAAATAGCGGATATGGCTATGGAAAACGGTATGCAATTTTGTGTACATGCGATAGGCGACCGTGCCAATAGGGTGGTTCTGGATATTTTTGAAGGTGTAATGGACAAACAACCGGACAAAAAGGACCTGCGGTGGCGGATAGAACATGCCCAGCATCTGGACCCGGCAGACATACCCAGATTTGCCAAATATGGAATCATTGCATCTATGCAGGGTGTACACTGCACTTCCGATGCCCCATTTGTCGTAAAGCGACTCGGAGAGAAGCGGGCCCGACTGGGAGCTTATGCGTGGCGGTCGTTGCTGAATAATGGTGTCATCATCGCCAACGGCACGGATACCCCGGTGGAGGATGTCAATCCCATAAAAAGTTTTTACGCCTCAGTAACACGCAGAAGAGAAGACAGCGGGCAGTCTTTTTACCCCGAACAAAAAATGACAAGACAGGAGGCATTAAAGTCGTACACTCTGGGCAATGCCTTTGCTGCATTTGAAGAGAATCTCAAGGGTTCTATCAGGCCCGGCAAGCTGGCTGACCTTGTGGTCTTGTCAAAGGACCTTGTAAAGTGCAGTGATGAAGAGATCATGCAAACTAATGTTTTGTATACCATCGTCGGTGGTCAGGTCATGTATAGCCGCAAGTAATCAGGTGATGAACAAATGGCTTAAACTGTTGCCGCACCCTGTTGTAATGATATCCGGCATGCTTTTGCTTGCAGCACTTTTAAGTTATGTGATGCCTGCAGGCAAATTTGAGAGGGTAGAGATGGATGGCCGACAAACCGTAGTGGCAGGATCCTTTAAATATATAGATTCTGATCCACTTTCGCTGATGGATCTGTTTATGTGCCTGCCTCTGGGGTTCAAGACAGCCGTCGACATTATTTTTATTGTTATGGCTAGTGGCATCATGTTTGGGTTTATGGAAAAAAGCGGTTCAATCGAAAATGCGATAGGAACTCTGATTAAAACCCTTGGCCTCAAAAGAAAATATCTGATCGTAGTGGTTATGACCTTTGTTTTTGGAAGCCTGGGGGTTTTTGTTGGATACGAAAACAATATCGCCATGATTCCGGTAGCTTGCCTTCTCAGTCTTGCCATAGGTGGCGACCTGATGCTGGCAGCCGGCATTTCTGTAGGTGCCATCACTGTTGGATTTGGATTGTCGCCTGTAAACCCTTACACCATCGGAACCGGGCACCGCATTGCTGAGTTGCCATTGTTTAGCGGGTATGGGCTGCGGTCGATTTTATGTTTTTGTGGTCTTGCTGTCATGGCTTTTTACAATGTCCGCTATTTCATGAAAATAACGAAAGATCCGGGCAAGGGTATGTCGGCCGGTATTGACACCCATGGGTTTACATTGTCCAAGCCGCTGGATAATTATTCAATGTCCTCCCGGGATTACCTCATCATCTTGATCTTTTTTACCGGAATAGGGGTGATATTAAATGGTGTTTTCAGTCATCACTGGTTTATAAATCAGATATCTGCTATTTTTTGTATCATGGCCGTTGCAGTGGCGTTGGTTTGCAGAACTACCTCAGCTGATTTTGGAAAAACTGTACTTCGTTCAGTCAGTGAAGTGGCCCCCGGAGCCTTCATGGTAGGCTTTGCTAATTCTGTAAAAGTGGCTCTTGAGACGGCTCAGATTAGTGACACCATTGCCTACTACCTTTCGGAATCGCTTATGAATTTGCCAGTTTCCCTTACGGCTATTGGCATGGTTGGTGCACAATCGCTGATGAATTTTGTGATTCCTTCCGGAAGCGGGCAGGCCCTGGCAACCTTGCCGGTTATGATACCGGTGGGTGAGCTGACAGGGATGACGAGGCAGACCACCATATTGGCGTTTCAGATAGGTGATGGTGTTTCAAATCTTGTAAATCCGTCATTGGGCGGAATTGTAGCCATGCTTAGCATGTGCAGGATACCCTTCGACAGATGGATGCGTTTTATTTTCCCCCTGTTTATTTTAGTTTTGCTTATTTCGACTGTCTTTGTAGTTATTAGTGTTAAGATCAGGTACGGGCCATTTTAATAGGCTTAATAGATATCTTATGGTGTGAATTTATATCCTACTCCTCGTATACTGTGAAAATACTTCGGCTCTTTAGGATCTTCTTCAAAATATTTACGGATAGAAAGTATAAAATTATCTATGGTGCGTGTGGACGGATAAACGTCATAACCCCAGACTGTCTGAAGGATTTGTTGCCTTGAGACAACCTCATTTTTTCTTTCAGCAAAGAGCTTCAGAAGCAAAGTTTCCTTATTGGTCAACTCAATCTTCCCATGTGGACCGATTGCCGAAAAAGTGACAAAATTAACTGAATTACCGTTCCAGCTGAATTCATCGGCTTCTACCGCATTGGCTGTTTCCTTGCGTTTAAAGATATTCCTGATACGGAGCATTAACTCCTCAAAATGAAAGGGTTTGGTTAGGTAATCGTCTGCTCCGAGTTTGAGGCCAGTTATCCTGTCATCCGCACCATCCCGGGCCGATACTATGATGATGCCGATTGACTTATTTCTCAGTCTGATTTTTTCGCAAATAGTAAACCCATCCACCTCCGGGAGCATGATATCTAGAACAAGTAAGTCAAAATGCTGGGATTCAATACAGTCCAGTGCCTTTCTGCCGTCTGCTGCAGCTACCACTTCGTACCCTTCCAGAGTCAGGTTGAGCTCGATGCTTTTGCGGATTTTATCTTCATCTTCTGCAAGAAGGATTCTCATCTTTTAGGCCGTGTTAGTGGAATTCTAAATTTAAAAACCGACCCTTTAGGCTGGTTGTCCAGGATCACCAGCTTGCCTGAATGGGCTTTAACAAGACGGTCAACTATATACAAACCAATACCTGTGCCTTTTGTTTTCCTCGTTTCTTCGGGGCCTATCCTGTAGAAAAGCCTGGTTACATTTGCTTTTTCCTCGGCGGGTATTCCCAAACCCTCATCTGCAACAGAGATTTCGACATCATCACCAATCAGAGAGGCACTTAAAATGATTCGGGCTGGCCCGTCAGAATACTTTACACCATTATCAATAAGGTTATTCATTATCGACACAAAAGCATCCTGGTCAGCTTCCATGTACAGACCTTCCGGCAGGGCTGAGTTTAATGCAACGGACGCTTCGGGCCAGCTGTGGGATGCTGATCTTATGATGTTTTCCAGCAACTCATTGACCCTGATCTTTTCAAACCGTAGCCCTACGGGGTTTTCAAGTCGGGTGGCAAGTAATATATTACTTACTAATTTTTCGAGTCGAGTGCTCTCTGACAGGATGTCTTCACTAAGTTCCCTGACCTTAGACTTGTCCAGGTCCCTTTTTATCATGGTCTCTGACAGTAGGTTTATCGCTGTTATGGGAGTTTTCAGTTCATGCGAAACCGACAGCATGAAGTTTTTCTGGTTGCGAATGGTCTTTAGCTGGTTTGTGTATGCCTTCTGGATAAGATACATACCCAGAATAAGGGAAAATCCAAATACGATGCCTTCTCCAATTATCATTCTCCTTTTGGCATGGAACTCTGCCATTAGGTGCGGGTTAGATCTGATGAGGACCTGATCAGCCGCCACAGGGTCAAATCCTTTCGAAATCATATATGCCTTATAATCATGGAGTTGTCGGTTGCTTCTTGAAAGCAGGATAGCCCACCAGACCAAAGCAAGCAGCATATATGTCATTACCGAGTACGACAGGTACTTCATACTTTCTTTGTTTATTTTAAATAAATTCAAATGTAAGCCAATTACCTCATTGGTCGGGTACATGACAGCCAATTTGAATTATATTATTTAAAAATGCTGCTGAATATCAATGAATTATAATGGATTGGGAAGTAATGCTGACTAATAAAACCCCGGAAACGCACCTTCATATATAAAAAAAAGGACCTCTATCCTTATTTGTTTGACGTTTTGTACCTCAAACTGCCGGTTTTTTAGATTTTGGCATAGTTATTTCTGTAATTTTACAGCAAATATGGAGTTACAGGTGCAAAACACGGACTATTCAAGGCTTTTATACCGTCTTCTCATGGAGTACGGCAAAATAAGCATAAACGGGGTCGGCACCTTTACCCTTGTCAGGAAACCGGCAGAATTCAACGAAACCCGAACCGTGATACTGCCTCCTCAAACAGTAGTAGAGTTTTCCTACGAAGAGGATCCTTCCTGCATGATTGACGATATCCTGACTGAAGATGGATTGACCACACCTGAGCGGGAATCTATCATCAGAGCTTTTAAAACGGACTATGAGGCAGCCAAAGCCGAAAATAAACCTTTCAGATTAGGTGATTTTGGCGTATTGGTCAATAGAGTTTTAGTGGAAAATGGCCAGGGAGTTTTTAATAAATATTACGGGCTGGAACAGGTTTCGATCAGACCATCGGTCCAGAAAATTAAAGAGGCTTCTCACGCTGAAGATTTTACCTATGGGCTGAATTACCAGCACGGTAGTGCAAAAAAGGAGAACACGATGCAATATTTCTGGCCAGCCCTTGCAGCATTGGTGACATTATTTGTCCTGGCTCTAAGGTTTGGAGGTAATAACGTCGATAATAATACCCAAATGGTCCACGAAGTCTCCCCGGATACAACGTCGACAGTAAGGGATACATTAGAGGTGGTAAAACAAGATACTCTCTTAAAGGGATCACCTGATACGTCTGCAATACTGCCGCAGGATTCAGCAAGAATTCCTGATAACCCTGAAAATGACAAGGCTGAAAGCAACATTTCCAAACCGGCTGCCAGCAGCGAATGTGTACTTATTGCAGGAGCTTTTAAAAACGCCGGCAATGCAAAAAGGATGATCAGAAAAATTAGAAAAAAGGGCTATACACCGTATGAGCAATTACATGGCGGACTCCGCAGGGTAGGGATTCGCATTGACTGCAATGACCGGGATCCGGACAAATATAAAGCCGAACTCGAAAAAAAAATGCATCAGAAACTGTGGTATCTAAAAGACACAATCTGATCCCACTCACGCACTTTTTCTTTTAAAGCCCTCCAATTTTGATTACCTTTGCGGTCAGTTAAAACCGTAAAATCATGTCAGAACCCAAAATAAAAATCGAGGAGCAGGGGCCGTTTTATATCCTTACAATCAACAGACCGGAGTCATTGAACGCACTGAATAAGGATGTTTTTGACGAGTTGGACCTGTTTTTTACTAATAATAAGGACAATTTTAAAATTAGAGGTGTGATTATCACCGGCTCAGGCTCAAAGGCTTTTGTAGCGGGGGCAGATATCAAGGAGTTTGCTGCTTTGGATGCGGAAAGCGGGGCAAGGTTATCCAAGCGGGGTCAGGATGTTTTCTTTAAAATTGAGAGATTTCATGCACCGGTCATAGCCGCAGTCAACGGATTTGCTCTGGGAGGCGGCTGCGAGCTGGCCATGGCATGCCATATTAGAGTATGCGGCGAAAATGCAAGGTTTGGACAACCGGAAGTCAACCTCGGTCTCGTGCCTGGTTATGGTGGTTCTCAGAGGTTGATACAACTGATTGGCAAGGGCAAAGCCCTGGAGATGCTTCTGACGACAGATATGATGGATGCCTCAGAGGCTCTAGCATATGGCCTTGTCACCCATGTAGTACCGGCGGGTGAGGAGGTGTCAAAATCAATGCAGATCCTGGAGAAGATTGCCTCAAAAGGACCATTGGCTGTAGCCCAAAGTATAAACCTCGCCAATGCTTATTTTGACAAGCAGTCTGACGGTTTTGAACTTGAGTATAAAAATTTTGGCTATACCCTCGGCAGCGAGGATGCCCGTGAAGGAGCAGCAGCTTTTGTGGAAAAAAGAAAGCCTGTCTTCAGGGCGAAGTAACCAGATATGTTTGAATTTCATAAGGATAAAAAAAGGTATTTTGAGATACAGATGCAGGTGACTGCAGAGGATATTATACCTTTTTTAGAATCCCATGGAGTGAGGTGCAGCGAAAAGGAAGTACTTGAAATAGGCTGTGGCGAAGCCGGTGTACTCAATGCTTTTATCAAGCATGGTAATAAAGGGGTAGGGGTGGAACTCTCACCATCCAGAGTAGACCATGCCATGCATTTTCTCAAAGACGAGATTTCATCCGGTCGGGTACAGATCATCAACCGTGATATTTATGATGTCAAGGACCCCCTTAAAGAGTTTGGAAGGCTGTTTGATATTATAATCCTGAAAGACGTTATAGAGCATATTCCTGATCAGGGCAGATTTATCAGCAGGATAGGCGACTTCCTCTCTCGGGACGGTGTTGTGTTTTTTGCTTATCCCCCGTGGTGGATGCCATTTGGCGGTCATCAGCAGATATGCCGAAATAAAATATTAAGGTCATTGCCATGGATCCACCTCCTGCCATGGCCGGTGTACAGATTTATTCTTGGACTTTTTGGCGAATCCCAAGCCACGATAAGCGAACTCAAGGACATAAAGTCGACAGGCATTAACACTGGCAAAATACTGAGTACTATTAAAAAATGTAATTTCAGGATCCTTGGCCAGAAATACTGGCTAATCAACCCAATTTACAGGTTTAAATTTGGAATCAAAAAGCGACGATTGCCTGCTTTCCTTGCGGGAATACCCGTGCTTAGAAACTTCTATACCACCGCACATTACGTGATGTTTGGCAGATAACCAGGAGAAGATATACTTACCCCGGACTACTCCGATACCACAAGATTGATCATTCTGCCAGGTACCACGATCACCTTCTGAAGGTTTTTACCTGTTACATATTTCCTGACGGCATCAAGCGTCATGGCGAGTTCCCTGATCTGATCTTGGGTCAGCGTGGCATCTACGTGCACGGTATCCCTTTTTTTGCCATTGACACAGACGGGATATTCAATGGTGTCCTGCTGCATCATTTTTTCATCAAACTCGGGATAAGCGGCAAGATGCACTGACTGACCGTGGCCAAGCTTCTCCCAGAGTTCTTCAGTAATAAAGGGGGCAAAAGGTGCCAGAAGTACATTAAGTGGCTCAAGGATGGCCTGTTTGTTACATTCCAGTCTCTTCAGTTCATTGACACATACCATAAATGCACTGACACATGTGTTGAATGAAAACCTTTCAATGTCTTCAGTCACTTTTCTGATCGCAGTATGCAAAATCTTGTATTCTTCTGCTGTTGGACTTTCTTGGGAAACATCCCAGCCTTTATCTGAAAAAAACAGGCTCCAGTATTTACGTAAAAACCTGTTTACGCCGTCTATACCTTTGGTATCCCATGGCTTTGATTGTTCGATAGGTCCAAGAAACATCTCATACATCCTGAAGCAGTCCGCACCGTACCTACGCACTATTTCATCCGGATTCTGGACATTAAACTTGGATTTGGACATTTTTTCCTGCACGATGTTGACAGTAAAATATTCCTCGCCCTGTTCGTCTTTGCTCCAGTGGTATTTGGAGGTGTCTCCCGCTACATTATAATTATGTCCTTCACTTTGCCAGTATTCTGCAAATTTTTCCTTTGTCAGCCTGTTTTGGCCATCCAGGTAATCATACACATACGGCAATCTGATAGGGCTTCCCACGTGTACACCTGAAATCTGGGTCAGGTCTTTGCTGTTGCCAATGAGGATATCCTCTCCGTCACCGAACTTAAGGTGTTCTGCATAATAGCCAAAGGCGGTTATCATGCCCTGGTTTATCAGTTTTTTAAAGGGCTCCGTACCGGGTACCATACCAAGGTCATACAGGAACTTGTGCCAGAAACGGCTATAGATCAAATGGCCCACAGCATGCTCCGTACCTCCCACATACAGGTCAACATCCTGCCAGTAGCCGATGGCTTTGTCTGAGGCGAATGCCTGGTCGTTTTGGGCATCCATATATCTGAGGAAATACCATGATGAGCCCGCAAATCCCGGCATGGTATCGGTTTCCAGAGCCATGCCATCCAACTGGTTTACCCAGTCTTCAGCCCTTGCCAATGGAGATTTGCCCCCTGATGCCGGCTGGAAATTTTCCAGTTCCGGAAGCGTCAACGGTAACTGTTTTTCGGACACTGGATGTGCCACGCCATCCCTGTCATACGCAATCGGGAAGGGTTCGCCCCAGTATCTCTGCCTTGAATAGTTGGCATCCCGGAGCTTGTAATTTACCTTTTTGGAGCCAATCCCCATTTTTTCCAGGTGCATAAACATTTCCCTTATGGCCTTCGTGACTTCCATACCGGTAAGAAATCCTGAGTTTACCATAATGCCTGTTTTGTCATGGAGAGTAGAACCCGGATAATTGCTTTTGTCCACCACGTCAATAATCTCAAGTCCAAATTTGCGGGCAAAAAGCTGGTCCCTCTCATCGTCGCTGGGCACTGCCATGATGGCTCCCGTCCCATAGTCTTTCAGAACGTACTCGCCAAGCCATATCGGGATGTTTTTTCCGGTAAACGGATTAAAGGCATACGCTCCGGTAAAGACACCTGTGACTTCCTTGACCTCAGCCATACGATCCACTTCTGACCTGCCGGACACGTAGTCCAGGTATTTATTCACTGCTTCTTTTTGACCGGCGGTAGTGATGGTTTGCACGTAGTCGTGTTCCGGTGCCAGCACCATAAATGTAGCCCCAAAAATTGTATCTGGCCTGGTGGTAAATATTTCGAGTTTGAGGTCATGGCCCAAAATGTCAAAAAAAACTTGAGCTCCTTCAGAACGGCCTATCCAGTTTCGCTGCATAGCCTTGAGTGCATCTGTCCATTCGAGGGATTCAAGGTCGTTGAGAAGCCTTTCGGCGTAAGCCGTAACCCGGAGTGACCACTGCATCATGGCTTTTTTTTCCACGGGATGGCCCCCTCTTTCTGAGACGCCGTCCTTGACTTCGTCATTTGCCAACACAGTACCCAAGGCTTCGCACCAGTTGACAAAACCTGTCTTGCGGTAAGCCAACCGATAATTCATGAGTACCTCATCTTGCTGGCGGGCTGTCATCGTCTTCCACTCTTCTGCTGTAAAGGAGTTGTCCTGGCTGTTGGCAGCATGCACTCCTCTGCTTCCCTCTTTTGAAAAGATGAATGTTAGGTCTGAAACTGGCTTTGCCTTGTCGGCCTCCATATCGTAGTAATGGCCGAAAAGCTGCAGAAATATCCATTGTGTCCACTTATAATAGGCGGGGTCACAGGTTCTGACTTCACGGTCCCAATCGTAGCAAAACCCAATGTTGTCCAGCTGTTCCCTGTATCTGTTTATATTCTCCCTGGTTGAAATGGCAGGATGCACGCCTGTCTGTATGGCGTACTGTTCTGCAGGCAAACCAAAGGCATCGTAACCCATAGGGTGGAGTACATTATATCCCTTAAGCCTTTTGTACCGGGCATAAATATCTGAGGCAATATAACCGAGTGGATGACCGACATGAAGACCCGCTCCTGAAGGATACGGAAACATGTCCAGGACATAGTACTTAGGTTTGTCTGATTCGTTGCTTACTTTGTAAAGTTTTGAATCCACCCAGGCTTTTCGCCACTTTGGTTCTATATTTTCCGGATAATAAAGCATATGAAATATTATTTTATGGCCCCAGGTATCGGACCCGGGAGGCAAAATTAAATATTTTCTGACTTATTGAAGGTCTTTACACTCACGAGATTGCAGTGCAACCCGGTGATTACATGGAAAACTTACTTATTAAGAGGCTCTGTGGATCAGGACTCGCAGCTGCTGCAGACTACAAGATTGGTCACGAGCTCCTTTGACACGCTTTGACTTCGCTGATAGTAGAGGGTTTTTACACCGAGTTTCCAGGCTTCAATTATCAGTCTGTTTACATCCTTTACAGGTAAGGCTGATGGTATGTTGATATTGAGACTTTGGGCTTGATCCACGTATTTTTGCCGGATTGCGGCCTGCTGGATGATTTCCATCTGGCTCAATTCCTTGAAGGTCTTGAAAACGCCTTTTTCCTCCTCTGTCAACTCTTCCATATGCATGACACTGCCGTGATTAAGCATGATGCCCCGCCAGGTATCTTCATTGTCGATGCCCTTCTCTGCCAGCAATTGCTTGAGATACTTGTTTTTTCTCATAAAATTGCCCTTGGACAAGCCTGCCTTGTAATAATTACTGCTGAAGGGCTCAATACCCGGTGAGGTCTGCCCCAGAATCGCAGATGATGATGTAGTGGGAGCAATCGCCATCAGGGTGGTATTTCTCATGCCATAACCTTTCAGCACCTCAGGCTCCCCATAGATTCTGGACAGTTCTCTGCTTGCTTTTTCTGCCTTTTCGCTTATGTCCCTGAAGATGGTTGTAGTCAGCATTTTGGCCTGCATTCCTTCAAAAGGTATCATGTTGCGTTGCAGGTAAGAGTGCCAACCCAATACGCCCAGTCCGAGGGCACGGTGCCTCTTGGCAAATCTGTTGGCAGCAGCCAGATAATAATTATTTTCTGTCTTAATGATGAATTCCTGCAATACGGCATCCAGGAAAAACACTGCCATTTTAACGGCTTCTGTGTCTTTCCATTCGTCGTAGAGTTCCAGATTCATGGATGAAAGGCAACATATGAAGGATTCGTCTGCAGACGAAGGCAGGGCTATCTCACTGCACAGGTTACTGGCGTGGATGATCATTTCCTTATCCTTGTAAACCTGGGGCTTTTGTTTGTTTATGTTGTCGCTGAAAAATATGTAAGGCAATCCTTTTTGTTGCCTGCTTTCGAGGAGTTTAGCCCATATTTCTCTTTTCCTCCTGTCGCCATCGACCATTTCCTGCATCCAGTAGTCAGGTACGCAGACACCAAAAAATAGGTTTTGTATAGGATTGCCGATACTTTTTATACTCAGGAACTCTTCGATATCAGGATGGTCTATGTCAAGGTAAGCCGCAAAGGCGCCCCTACGCACGCCTCCCTGAGAGATGGTATCCATGGCAGTATCAAACAGCCTCATGAAGCTCACCGCTCCGGAACTCTTACCGTTGTCCGAAACAGCACTTCCTCGTTCTCTCAATTCTCCAAAATACCCTGAGGTCCCGCCGCCGATCTTGGTCTGCATGATGACCTCCCCAAGTTTGTGGGTGATTCCTTCCACTGAATCCGGCACATGCACATTAAAGCAGGATATGGGCAGGCCCCTCTCAGTACCCATGTTGGCCCATATCGGCGAGCTCAGGCTCATCCAGCCTCGTTCTATCATCTCGGTGAAAGCTTCCTTTAGTTCAGGTTTGAATAACCTCTGGCAAGCAGCGGTTGTAATCCTGTCTATGGCACCTTCAACGGTCTCGCCCTTAAGCAGGTAGCCCCTGTTAAGGATCTGCTCACTTTCTTCGTTTATCCACCAAAGTCTTTCTTCCATGTTGTTTATATGTTAAAATAGGTCGTCTGCTGTAATACTCTTATCGTGTTTGGTGTATTCCACCGGCCTTTTGGCAAAAAAATCATCGAGGCTGTTTGCAAATACCTCTTCTTCAAACCACACCATGGGCTGGTATTGTTTTTCGGAGATTCCAAACTGTTTTTCCAGCCCGATCCTTTCCATACTTTCATCCACACGATACTTCATAAAATTGAGTAGGTCTTCCTTACTGATGTTGTTTATAGGACCTTCCTCAAAGATCCAGTCCAGAATTTCCTCCTCTATTGCAATAGACTTGCTGACGACTTCTGAGATATGTGCCAATGTCTTTTCGTCGAAGATCTCCGGCAACTCTTCCTTTATTTTGTTTATGATATAAATTCCGGCATTGGCATGTAACTGTTCATCCACAGAGGTCCAGGCGATAATGTTGCTAACATTTTTCATGTAGCTTCTGAATCTCGTAAAAGACAGGATGATGGCAAATTGGCTGAAAAGTGATACATTCTCTATTAGGATAGTAAAGAGGATCAAGGATATCAGGTATTGCTGCCTGTCCTGGCTTTTGCTGTTGGCAAGTACCTCACTTAGGTATTCAATCCTTTTCCGGATAACCGGTACTTTTATGAGATTGTTGAATTCATCGTTGTACCCCAACACTTCGAGCAGACGGGAGTAAGCCTCAGAATGTCTGAACTCACACTCTGCGAAGGTGCTTCCCAGACCATTGAACTCCGGTTTTGGCAGCTGTTGGTAAAGATTGCCCCAAAATGATTTAACGGCAACCTCTATCTGGGCGATTGCGAGCAGACTTCGTTTGACGGCCTGCCTGTCGTTGTCATTCAAGTGGGAGTGAAAGTCCTGAACGTCTGCTGTAAAGTCAACTTCGGAATGAACCCAGAATGAACTGTTCATTGCGGAGGTGAATTTCAGTACCTCCGGATACTCAAAAGGTTTGTAATTGGTTCTCTTGTCAAAAATACTCATATCTACTCAATCAACTGTTTTTCAGGTTAATACTTCTGCCGGTATCGTCAGACGGGTAAGTCGAATTTTAAAATTTATATCCATAAGCAAAAAAGATACAAATTTTTATATATTCATTGTTATCTATATGTGAGGCACAAATATCTGAAGTGGTTCTCAGATTGCAAAAAAAATTAATATAAACTTTTTGACATAATTTATCAACATATGTTAATTATTTGAATATAAGCATATTAGCTTTCAATCTGCTGTGGAAAGTTCCTGAGAACGGCTTGAAGACTTTTTCCTCCGGCTCTAAAATGGTTTTCATCGTATTAACCTGCGGTAAAAGTATAAAAGAAAAACTATCTTTGCCACCGCTAATTTTCTCCGTAATGAAAAGATATTTCATCAGCATAGCCCTTTTTCTGGTTGCATCCGTCCAGTTATTGGCACAGAACGGTACCCTGAGAGGTAATGTGTATGACAAGGAAACCGGTGCCCCTGTTATTTATTGTAATGTACAACTTGCCGGCACAAAATTTGGGGGTACCACTGACCTCGATGGATTTTTTGTTATATCCAATATTCCGGCAGGCGAATACAGACTGGTGGCCACTTATATAGGCTATGACAGTGTCTCCACTCTGATCCGTATCAGGCCTTCCGGCATCACCTACCAGGCAATTAATATGTCAGAAAGCGGCATTAAACTGGGTGAAGTATCCATTTCTGCCGCAAGGCAGCAAGCAAGGTCTACCGTAAATATCTCACAGATATCTGTCAGCAACCGGCAGATCAAGGCACTTCCATCGGTAGGGGGTGAGGCAGACATTGTCCAGTACCTGCAGGTCATACCAGGTATCATATCCACTGGCGATCAGGGAGGGCAAATATATATAAGAGGCGGGGCACCTGTCCAGAATAAGATCCTCCTGGACGGACTAAATGTGTTTAACCCATTTCACTCTATAGGATTTTACTCTGTATTTGAGACTGAGCTTATTAAAAACGTAGATGTGCTCACCGGTGGCTTTGGTGCGGATTACGGAGGCAGAATCTCTGCCATTGTCGACATTAAGACCAGGGAAGGCAACAAGTCAAGGACATCCGGTTTTTTGAGCGGCGGACCATTTATGGCCAAGGGCCTCATAGAAGGGCCGATAAAAAAGTTCAAAGAGGGTGGGACCTCGGTATCATACGTCCTCACCGCCAAGAGGTCACTCATAGACCAGACATCAAAAACCCTGTACAAGTATGCAGCTCCGGCAGATTCTATAGGCTTGCCCTTCAGTTTTACTGACCTTTATGGCAAGATATCTATCAATACGGCCAACGGCTCCAGGATAAATATCTTTGGATTCAATTATGATGACGCCTACAACAATCCGCTGCTTGCAGCCATTGACTGGAAAAATACCGGAGCAGGAGCCAACTTCCACCTGATACCATCTGGCAGCAACATAATTGTGGATGGCCTCGTAGGCTTTACCACCTACAATGTGGGCCTTAAAGAGAAAAATGAAGATCCGCGGACATCGGACATAGACGAACTTTCGGCCAACGTCAATTTTTCTTTTTTTGGTGACAAAAATGAAGTAAAGTATGGCCTTGAACTCAGAAGCATCAGAACAGATTTTGAATTCGTAAATCCATTTGGTCTGAGACTGGCACAGGAACAAAACACCACTGAACTCGGGTTTTACGGAAAATACAAACAAATATGGGGTCGGCTTATCGTAGAACCGTCCCTTCGCACGCAGTATTATTCCAGCCTTGGAGCCCTGACCCTCGAACCCCGTTTCGGGCTAAAGTATAACATCACGGATAATCTGAGATTCAAGGCGGCCGGAGGAAGATTTACACAAAACATCCTCAGTACTTCCAATGAACGGGATGTGGTCAATCTTTTTAACGGATTTTTAACTGGGCCGGAATCCACTGTTACTGGTTTTAATGGTCTTCCAGTGAAAAACAAGCTTCAGATAGCTTACCATGGTGTGGCAGGATTTGAATATGACCTTGGTGATAATTTTCAGTTTAATGTGGAAGGATACTACAAGGACTTCCCGCAAATTATTGTCGTAAACAGAAACAAGACGGAAAAGTCCCAGGCCGACTATTCGATAGAAAAGGGACAGGCTTACGGGATAGACATGTCAGTTAAATACGAGGTTCCCGGCCGATATGTCTGGCTTACCTATTCTCATGGATATGTAAAAAGAAATGACGGTACGCAGGTATACCCAACCATTTTTGACAGAAGGCATAATGTCAATTTTCTGATAACCTACGACCTGGATAAAAGCGGAAGCTGGCAGGCGTCTGCCAGATGGAACATGGGCTCGGGTTTTCCATTTACAAAAACCAAGGGATTTTACAACTATCTGGATTACCTGGGAGGCATAGGTACACCTTATCAAACAGCCAATCCTGATGATGTAGGCATTATCTACTCGGAGGTCAGAAACGGCGGAAGATTGCCCTATTATCACCGTCTGGACGTCTCCGTGCAAAAGAAGATCAAGTTTTCAAAGCACACAGGACTCGAGATTACGGCCAGTGTAACCAATGCGTATGACAGGGCAAATATCTTTTACTTTGACAGACTAAATTACGTCAGGGTTAACCAGTTGCCCATATTGCCGACTTTGAGTGCCAAATTTTTCTTCTGACCTGCAGGCTGAACACAGACCAGGGTGCAAAACCGTGGTCAAATTAAAATATATTCGTTTTTTTTTTGTTTTTGATGAAAAACAGACATACCTTTGCGGCCGTTAAAAACCGGGGTACTGATTTTCAGTTATATCCGGTCTGAATGTTCACATAATCTAAAAAATTTTAACAGCATGGCAGTAAAAATGCGTTTGACCCGTAAAGGTCGTAAAAGAGCTCCATTTTATCACATTGTAGTAGCTGATGCACGGTCACCGAGGGATGGTAAGTTTATCGAAAAATTGGGTACTTACAATCCAATGACCAAACCTGCGACCATTGAAATAGACCGTGAGGCAGCATATGACTGGCTCGTGAAGGGGGCACAGCCCACAGATACAGTAAAGGCTATACTCAGGTTCAAGGGTGTTTATTACAAAAAGCATCTCATGAGGGGTCTTAAGAAAGGTGCACTCACTATAGAGCAGGTAGAGGACTTGCTGTCAAAGTGGATCGAAAACAAGGACCAGAGGATTGAAGCCAGAAAAGAGCAAACCAAGGCAGAGAAGTTAGCATTCCATAAAATGGTTTCTGGAGAAGCTAAACCTAAGGCCGTTGTTGCGGATGCAGAAACCAAACAGGCGGCTGAAGCGTTTATGGTCACTTCTGACGAGGAGACAACCACTGCGGAAGAGGAGGTTGTGGCAGCAGCTGAGGAGACTGTAGCTGAAGCAGTGCAGGAAACAGAAGCTGCGGCAAGCGAGGAGGCATCAAACGAAGAATCAGCAGAAGAATCAGAAAAGACAGAAGAATAAGGTTTTAGGGACTTTATTCAGAGTTTTTCTCATATATTTAACGCATTAGCAGGTAATTTTTTTTTATTTTCCTGCAGAAAACCTGGTAAAATGAATAATTTTATCAGGTTTTCTTTTATGAATCAAAAACCTGAAGATTTAGTAGGATAAAAGATCTGTAAAAATTTAAAAAAAGAGAAATGGAATCATTGGCCACAAATTACGCTACACACCTGGAACAGTTGAAACAGGCTCTTTTAAACTCTGATATTCTGTCAAATTACCTGGAAGAAGAGTCAGAGGAGGCATACAAACAAATGACTGAAGCGTTTGAGCCGCATATCCTTGATTTGTACAAGGTGGTGGCAGACAAGGACCCCCTTCAGCTGGTGGCATTGGAAGAAGCCTTGCTCGATCCCGCATTTGAGGGTATGTTCCTTCCACGCATTCTCGGATATTCTGTACTCAGAGGAGAAATCGACGAGAATTACAAGTACAGGAGACCGCAGGACCACTTTAAGAAAATACTTAATGCGATCTGCGAATCTTCAAATTTTGATTATCTTAAGCTGAGAATAGGTCAAACTACTCAAATAGGATTTGCCTTGAGCAGTGACATCTGGCTGACAAATCTGCTTGACCACATTTCCAATAAGAAGGTAAAGTCATTCCTTCTGTCACAAAAACTTGACAAATACAGGGACCTGGACCATAGAAAGGCAGGCTACATCAACTATAGCAGCCAGTTCAAGAACCAAAACTTTCTGACAGCGGATTTTCCCGAAAAAATTACAGACCTTACTGTTTTTGGCTCCCATCTCATCAACTTCCTTGAATACAGGGCCAACTGGAAATTTAACAATGCAAGTCTTTTGCCGCACATTGACAAGATGATTGCCAATCAGACTTTCCACGCAGACCCAAATTTCTTAGAGGTCATCATGTTGGTAGGTATGTTCTACGATGTCAGCGAAAAGTCCAGAGAAACCATTTCAGGGATTTTTGATAAACTCAGAAAAGAAGATACTGGTTTTGATACCAAATACTTTGAGCACTTACTCCGGCTTTACGGCAGTGGGGTAGAGATCACCCCTGAGGCTGACAAGAGGATGTCCAAAATCATCAACAAGAAGCACAAGGATGGCGTATCAGAGTATTATAACCTTATGGACGTAGTACATACCAAAGGTTATGTCCACGAAGACACGATAGCTGCTGTTAAGGAATACTACGACAGGCATAAGGGTTTGAGCCTAGAAAATGAATGCCTCCGTGAAGGTATCTATGGATACTGTGAGAGTTTCCTCAAAAATCTGGATACCGACAGTTACCATGAATATTTTGAGATAAACAAAGTATTTGTCTCATATATCAATACTTTTTACAATCAGAAATTTAACCAGAAGATCAAAGACCTGAGCCTTAGTTACATTGGCAGGTTGCTTCAGGTATATACTGACAAGAGAGGCAGAGATTATCAGGACATCAAGAAGTTTGTGTCTTCGACCTTTATTGACTTGGGCTTCAAAAGCGAAAAGGAAATCGCCGAAATGTTTAAGACCAAGAGAAAGTAAGATCAGTAGCTGCCCAGGCTTAGCATCACAAGTGTGCAGGCTTCTTCTGTTTTAATGGCAGCTTTGTTCAGCATCTTTTTAAAAGCAGGGTTTTCTGTACCGGGGTTAAAAATCACTCTTGCCGGCTTGAGTGAGATTATATAGTCATAGTATTGCTCCTGCACCACTGGATTAATATACAGGCTTATAGTATCAATTTCTTTAAACTCAGGCATTCCTGTTTGTATGATGATATTGCCGACTTTACCGGGCTTAAGGCCGACAGCTTTTACATCATATCCGTGAGCCTGCAACTTGTGTATTGCCGTATTGGAGACCCTGTCAGGATTTTCGGATGCTCCGATAATCAGTGTTGTGGATTTCATATGCATATTTGTTCAATTGTGAAACGCATTTTTTTCAGGATGGTTTATGGCATAATTCTTGGAAAATTATAAAAAGTGGGAATAAATTTTAATCTTATAAGAAAGTTTGTCCTATCTTTACGCTTTAAAGTCTCTGTTAAACATATTTGAATAATATAAAAATTTTAAAACGCTCAATTTTAGTTAGTTACACAAAATTTAGCCTTTAAAATTGCCAAACAAGAAGATGATCTCATCAAACCGAACTAAAATAAGGTGGACTGCCGTTCTTGCATTTATAGCAGGAATTTCGGTTTGGTCCTTTAGCCAATGCCAGTTTGAAAATGGACCGGTAGGAGAATCGTGTATCAATTCTGTATACCTTTGTGGAGATAAATTACATGGGTATTTTTCAAGACTACCTGAAAAACATGATCACCCTTGGACATCCTTATGTGATGGTAATGGAAATATTGACAATATAACTTGGATTTCTTTTACACCATGTGGTTCTAAAGTAACATTGGAGATTACACCTTCTAATTGCACAACCGTAACAGGTGCCATTTCAGGAATACAGGCAGCTATATATGATCAATGTGACTCAACTGGCTGTTTAGCTTTCATTAGGGATCGTGGGATTGAAAATGGTATGATTGAAGCTTTCCAGATAAGTGCTAGTGGGGTGACTCCCGGTAATCCACTTTACCTCTGTATTGACGGTTTCTCAGGCTCCGCTTGACCCCGGAGCAATTACCGGGAAAAACCTGGTTTCGTGCACCGAAATGGACAAGCCGGTCAACTATAATTTACTGGCTCCGGAATGCCGGGTTTCTGTTAATTCTTCCTGCAATATCCAAAATGCAGTTAATCCTGCAGACAGCGTCTGTTACGTCTGGAGGGTTGACCCTGTGGACGGCAGGTACTTCAATAATGCCGACAGCATCGGGAAGTCAGCTCAACTCGTATTTACCAAACCCGGCGAGTATACGATCTATGCTGATTCTTACATGCACCCGTACTATGGTGGTAGTTGTGCCAATGGGGCCTGTGGATTTATCCAAAGCTGGAAAGTGGTAGTTGAGGGTCAGGATACGATTTTAAATCCTGTTGAGTATGTTTGTCCTGGTGATACAAGGATTTTTTGTGGGAATACAATATCCCGGGATACATTGATATATTGTGCCACTGACGCATGCAATGTAATTGGTCAGAGATTCATTTTCGAAACGTCCAAACAAAACCTAATGGGTGAAAGGTATATCTGTAATGGAGGTACCTTTACATTTCAGGGAGTAAATTACTCCGCACCGGGATCATATCAGGTCGTAGACCAGAGTGACTGTGCCCTGGTACATTTTTTTGAAATAAAGACGGTAGATATTGCAGTGAGTGTGCTTGCCGCCGACACAGAACTAAACTGTAAAAAGCCCAATCTGCTTCTAAGCAGTTCCAGCAGTAATTCGGGTCCTCTTCCTCTTCAACTGAGTTGGTATGATGCTTCCAATAATCTGGTAGGTACATCTCACGACCTTAGTGTCACAAAACCCGGCAGATACAGGATAGTAGCAGTATATGATGCACAGGGTATCGCTTGTCGTCAGGAGGATGAAGTAGTGATTTCAGCTGATTTCGTCAAACCTTCAGTTGTGGCATTTAAACCTGTGGTCAGATGCAGGTCGTCCAAAGATCCTTATCCCATACTGACTCTCACATCTTCCAATAATCTGGCTTTCGCCGAATGGACATTGCCTTCAGGAGCCAAACAGTCCGGGATGAATGTCCAGGTAGACTCGCTAGGTGCAGTCAGTGGCAAACCTTACCTATTTACAGTTCTTGGTCAGAACGGATGCCGGCTGGATACTTCCTTTGTGCTCGAGACAAATTTTGAAAAGGCAATAGTGACACTAAAAGGGGATGACCTTACCTGCACCCATCCCATTGATACCATCATCATGACCACAAATATTCTGATAGATTCGGTGAGGTGGTACAAAACACTGCCACAACAAGCATATTATGGCAGTTTCCAGTCAAAACTGACGCATGAAGTTAATTTGGCGGGCACCTACAAAGTGGAAGCTATGGCCAGCTCAAGCAGATGCTGGAGCGATGCCACGGTTACTATTCAGGACAAGGTCAGATACCCGGAACTATCGGTGACCAACGATGTCAAATGGCATTGTAATACCAAGGCTGTTGAGGTTATTCCTGTAACAGACAGTGGTCCGAATTTTCAGTATTTGTGGAGCACTCAAAATGGCAAAATAGGGTCATCTGCCTCAGCTCTCAAGTTACAGGCTGAAGGGCCTGGTTTGTATCATTTTTTAGTGAAGGACAGCGATAATGGTTGCGAACGATCCGGCACCATCAAGATTGACGAGGAAACAAATAAGCCCCATGATATTCTGGCAGAAGTATCAGACGTCAGATGCTTTGGCGAAAATAATGGTAGCATAATAATCAAAAACACTGATGGGGGATTTGCACCCTACACGTATTTTGTAAATGGCATACCCGCTTCATCAAGTGAGATTTCGGGTCTTCAGCCGGGTTCCTACAATATTGAAGTACGGGATAAATACGATTGCAGGCACCAAGTCTCTCTTTCAGTCATTGAGCCACCCTTACTCGAGATCCAGACACCTTTGGAGATAAACATAGCCTTGAATGAAAGCAGGTTACTTTCCTTTACCACCAATTATCCTGCCACTGACCTGGTGAATGTGGTATGGACCAATGCAAAGGGTGAAATTCTGGGAGAGGAGGATGAACTTGACTTCAGCAGCCTTAACGATGATGTGATAACTGTTGAAATTACAAATAATAATGGTTGCAAAACAAGGTCAGACATAAAGGTAATTGTCGAAAATGACCTGAAAATATTTTTTCCGAATATCTTTTCGCCCAATGGTGACGGAAGTAATGACAGGTTTGTTATTTTTAAAAATGGTATTCCTGCCCAAATCACACATATGGCTATCTATGACCGATTGGGCAACATGGTATTCCGAAACGACACTTTTGAGTTCGGCGAAAATGCCAATGGTTGGGATGGTACGTTCAGGGGCCGTCCGGTAGAAAACGGTGTTTATGTATTGATACTCGAATACGCAGACTTTGCAGGTACCCGCCATCTGGTTAAAAAGGATATCACCGTAGCCAGATAATCATCAGTTTTTTCTTATTTCATAGCATTTTACACTTTCTGAGACCACCTCAGGTCTGAATTTTATTGTGAATTTGCCAAAAACACAATAAAAAAAATTATAATATTATAAAAAAGTCTAATTTTGCAGGGCAGTGATAATTTTTTTTAATTTTCATACGTTCTTTTGGGCAATTTAAAGTAAATCAATTCATGAGAGACCTTATGTTTTTTCTTTTTCAGACTGCGGATGTGACCACCGGAGATACGACGACTGCGGCACCTTCTCAGAATATTGTGGACATTATAGTATCCGGAGGTTGGATGGGAATAGCCAATGTGCTTGTTCTGTTGATACTTTCCTTTCTGGCACTTTATATTTTTATAGAGCGATTTCTCACAATCGGCAGGGCTGCCAAAGTTGATGAGAATTTTATCAACAACATCAGGGCATCCGTCGCATCGGGCAACATAGAAGGAGCCAAGGCATTGTGCAGAGCCACTGATACTCCGACAGCAAGGATGATTGAAAAAGGCCTGTTAAGGATTGGTAAGCCGCTTAAGGATATTGATGCTGCCATTGAAA
Organism: Bacteroidota bacterium; assembly: GCA_019136675.1. GTDB lineage: Bacteria > Bacteroidota > Bacteroidia > Chitinophagales > Saprospiraceae > OLB9. Next base: position 5,721 of record JAGVTV010000249.1, on the reverse strand, counting down.
ATGTGGGCAACCTTGAAGTATTTAAGCTGGAAAAAAATCTGTCTTCTCTGGCCAGTATTTCAGGAGCAGCTCCCATGATTGGGTTCCTGGGAACTGTGACAGGTATGATCCTGGCATTTTACAGTATGTCAACTCAGCAAAATGTCACGCCGGCCGTACTCGCAGCAGGTATTTACCAGGCTCTCATCACCACAGCTTTCGGACTCGTGATTGGTATCTTTGCATTTGTAGGTTATAACTATCTTGTTGCCAAGGTGGAGAAGGTAATATTCCAGATGGAAAAGACCACGATTGAATTTATGGACCTCCTTCAGGAGCCCAGTCATTAAATACAAATCAGATAATGGCCGTAAAACGGAGAAATAAAGTTAGTGCAGAGTTTAATATGTCATCATTGACTGACATAATATTTCTGTTGCTGATTTTCTTTATGCTTACTTCCAATGCAGTTCAGATTACCATCCCTTTGCCGGAATCTGATTCGAAGACAGTGGCTCCCGGTAATCTTCCGGTCATGATGACTCTTGACGGCACCGTAAAGGTCGCTGGGGTGACCTCTTCCATGGATAGGCTGGAGAGGGACATCGCACTGGCAGTAAGGAAAACTGATAATAAGGAACATGCGACTGTTACCATCATTAGTGAGGTAGGGGTTCCTTGGGAGCAGGTACATCAGGTGATGGAAATTGCCAGCGGACTCAGGCTTAAGGCCATTATAGCAACTCAACCCAGAAAAGGATAAACCATGGCAGTAAAAAAAAGAAGCAAAGTTTCTGCTGCGTTTAATATGTCATCACTGACGGACATAATATTTCTGTTGCTGATATTTTTTATGCTTACATCATCCATAGTGACACCAAATGCATTGAATCTTCAGCTTCCCGGGAAAAAGACAAGCCCACCGCCTCCCAAGGCCAAAAACAAAGTTATTGGAATCAGTGAAGCGGGTACCTATACGCTTAATGATTCGCCGGTGAGCCTGGCAGGAATTGAGCAGCAGATGCTTGCCTTACGGAAAATAGATGGAGACAAAGCTGCCATAGTAGTCTCGCCAGCAGCAAAAGCAAGCAATGAAACGGTAGTGGCTGTCCTGGACCTTGCTTATAACCTGGAGGTAAGGGCAGTGCTAACAGCTCCGAAATAAAAATATTTTAATACCCAATTCTTACTGCTTTTTTCGAATGAATTTCTAAAATCGCTCCATATGGATGTGAATAGTAAGAATATTGTATTGGCCAATGAGCCGGAAAACAGACGTAAAGGCATGATAATCAGTGGTATTATCCACGCACTGATTCTGCTTCTGTTTTTTATTCCCTTTGTGACCAGGCCTGAAATTATAGATGCCGGAGGCATTCTTATCGCTTTCGGTGAGCCTGATGCAGGGTCTGCTGACAATGAAGAACAGGTAAAGGAAATGGAAGAATCTCAACCTCAACCCTCATCATCCGTTAAATCATCTGCAGTTGAGTCACAGGATTTTAAGGCAGTAGAGGAGGAAGCACCTGTCAAGGCCAAAGTTGATCCCAAAAAAACACCGGCCGTTACCCCAAAACCAACCCCCGCCAAAACAGCTGCCCAGATTGCAGCAGAAGAACAAAAGAAAAAAGAGGCTGAGGAAAAAGCAAGGGCTGAACAGGAAGCTGCAGAAAAAGCCAAACGTGAGAGCCAGAAAAAAAAATATTCCGATCTCCTCGGCAAAGGAAAGGGAAACAACAACAATGCCGGCAATCAGGGAGATCCCAACGGAAGTCCTGACAGCAAGGAACTTGACAAGATCACAAAAGGGTCGGGAAGGGTAGGAGGCGGATTGTCCGGAAGAGGTGTTGAGTACGAACCTTCCTTTGCAGACAACTCCCAAAAAACAGGCAAAGTGACGCTCACCATATGCGTCAGCAAGGACGGAAAGGTGCAGACCGCTGATTTTACCCAGAAAGGCTCAACAACTTCTGACCCTTACCTCATAGGAATAGCACAAAAAACGGCATTGAAATACAGGTTTTCTAAAAGTGAGATTGAAAGTCAGTGCGGGACTATGACCATAGATTTCCGGTTGCAGTAGCTTGGGGCTATCTTTTTTTCAGCAGCATTTCGTCTACCTTTTCCAGGAGCCAGGGTTTGGAAACCACCCCTTTGGTATTTTGAATATCGTCTCTGAGTTTTTGCAGCTTGAGAGTATCACGTGGTAATATTTTAATCAGCTGCGAGGTAAACTTGATAAGATTCATATAATGCTCCTTTCTTAGATTTGACATGGACTTTTCCCGTCTGACAAACATCTTAAACGCTTGAAGCAGCGACTCAAGAGCGTCTGTTTCACCTAACTCATAATAACTTGCTATCTGAAGTGTTTTGGCATTGAGGTTATACCATACATCTTCATAGTTGACGTTAAAAAGGTGTTCCAGAACCGTTGAGTAGCTCTTGCGGTAAAACGCAAGTCTTGCCAGGCTGAATTGCACTGCATTTTCCCTGTATCTTTCATCAACAAACTGAGCATATTCATGGATAAAATTTTCGGCCCAGTCAAATTCTTCCACACGAAGGGCTATGCCTACAATATTACGGTAGGTTGTTACCATAATGGAATTATTGACTACCAATATACTGTTTTCCAACGCCTCCTTGTACATTTCATAAGTTTCCTTATAAAATTCTACAACATTTTTATTTGTCTTATCCAGACAATAACTTAAAGCTGTTGAGTAAATTTCCCTTTGTTCATCCGCGGGAAACATATGGATGTGTTTTTTAATCAGCTTTCTGAGTTCAAAGTAATTTTCAGTTTTTTCGCTATCCACATAGGTAAGATACATCCGGAAGTAGAGGTTTATGGCGGGTATGGAAATAAATGGTTCTTCGGACGCTACCCTCAGGATGTAATCCATATTTCGCATCTCAATATCCAGCTCATACATCTTTTTCCAGCTGAGCAGCGTGCAAAAATGCTTTAACTTTTCGGCTATGTAAAAGTAGTCCAGATTATCAGATATACGGTTGATATTAAGCTCTCCCTCGATCTCAAACTTTTCATTCTTTTTTTCATTTTCTGACTTGAGGGCGAAAATATTTTTTTCGATTTCGTACTTTTTCAGATAGTAGTCAGATGACTGATTCATCTCAAGTTTCTGAAGCCTGATTGTTTCAGCAAGAATACCGTTGTAAAGGTGGTCGATGGCCCTTTTCCGGGCACCTTCCAGCTTAAGGTTTGTCCTGAGACTGACCATCTGATCATACTCTTTCTGCCCGAGAAATTCCTCCAGTAGTTTGACAAGGTCAGAATTTAGCTTTAGTAGTTTCTGATGCACATAAGCCTCTTTACCAAAGATGTGCTTCCAAATCTCCTCGTTGGTCAGGCCATCGGTTTTTTGGTCTTTAATGGCTGTAACCAGCAATTCCACATAGCTTATAATGTGGCTGTTTACGTTAAAATAGGGCGACCTGACATACTTAATGAAGCTGTTTATATCATATACATTCAGTGACTGAAGGGACCTGATGATTTTCTTTTCCTTCATGTATGGCCTTTAGGTGAACTCTAAACGTGATTCCGAAAGTTATGGTTTTAGGCAAACAAATGTAAGATTTTAATTTCGTCATACCAAACAGTAATACCCAACACTAGGGATATAATTCCCTCCCGCTTCTGAAAATTGCATGATAAAATACTTAATGTGCTTTTTTGCCAATGTTCTGTCAACCAACTTTAGGCTAATTTGCAGTGTTACAAATTAAAATTTTGTTAAATTTTTAATCGCTTTTATTACAAACAAGTATGCCTGATGACAATTTTATATATGTTAAGTGATTGGTATGATTATATGATACTATTTAGCTATTTATAAGGTATTATAAAACAATAAATTACATTTTGCTCATTTTCAAGGTTGAACAAATATTAAAAAATCAGATAATAATTTTTCAATTATATTTGGTAGTATCAAAAAACTTTGCTTAATTTGCGGTTTAATATAACCAAAACAGGAAACTTCCTGAATTAGAAATGAACAGGATACTTAGGATTGTGACATTGATACTGCTGGTGGTTGGGACCGGCAGCAGGGTAATGGCACAGGTAAACCCTGCAGATATCTATGTATCTATCCTGAAGGCTGGGTCATTTTCAGACACAATAAATTCAAGATTTCAGCCTACAGCGGCTCTTGTAAAAAACTGCCGTGTCAGCGGTATAGTTTCACTGGGTTCTCAAAAATACAAAATCAACATTCTCCCCCCAGCTTCTAATTTGCAATATACCGGCGAAGCCATGGTTGTGCTTCAATACACAGACGGTTTTCCGCCAAAACCCAGGTATATTACCTATCATATAAATTTTATAGCCTCCAGGATCACCTCCGTGGAGGATTTTGTTTTGGCTGATGCCAACAATGAAGCAACGATTTTACCGCTAAGCAATGACTATACCACTTCATCTCAGCTTGTCCTAGCCGGTATCAGCCAGGTACAGGGAGGAACTGCTGTTCAGAGTGGAAATGCTGTAAATTTTCAGTTGGCAGAAAACTCCGACAGGGGGTACATCATTTACAGTCTTACTGATTCTCTCAAGGCTACGGCCAACGGAATGAGTTATGTGCTAAAGCAACTTGAGAATTTTGAGCAAGTGGATACACTTCATTTCAAATTGCTAAATTCCAGACGGCAGCTGGTATTTATGCCGGATTTTGGTTTCTCAGTTACCCAGACTCCAGCCAAAGGTGTTGTTAACCAGAAACACGGAATGGTATTTGAATACCGTCCGAATCTAGGGGCAACCGGAACTGACCAGTTTGTTCTTCAGGATGGTTTAAATAATAAAAGGGTTGTCAGGATTACTTTGCTGGCCAGAAATGAAAATACTTCTTCAGTCAGGGATGACAAAGTATTCACACCTAAAAATACACCGGTTACTTTTGATGTTTTTGCAAATGATCTGAGCAGTATTTTCCCAATAATTTTCTTCTCACCGGCTTTAGTGAAGGATACGCTCGGTATCTTTACTTACACGCCCCCGGCAGGATATTCAGGTGTTCAGAATTTTTATTATACCGTCAACTACGGTACATACCAGTATACGGGCAGGATAAAAATTTACATAGGAAATTATAACCCGGAATTGGCCCTGGACTATTCTTTTCACACCAGTAAGAATGTCCCTATTGTTTTGGATTACAATATGCCGGTCGACAATTATTCCTTTAATGTCCTGAATGATCCTCAATTTGGAACTTTTGAGACTTTTGACTCTTCTACGACCATAACTGAGGACTGCAATGTAATAAACAATAAACTTACCCTTGTTTACACACCGGACCCGAATTATTACGGAAACGATTCCTTTGACATCGAATATTGTGTGGTCAATAATCCATGTGTGGTGTACAAGGTGTATATTACGATCCACGATAGCTCCCAAGACTCACTGTGCCATTGTGTGGGCCAGGATTGCGTGTGGGCCGGAGACCTTGACCACAATGGACGGGTCAGCGTGGCGGACCTCCTTACTTTGGGCAGATTTGTTGGCATATCCGGAGAACCGAGAGAAGACCTGGATTATCCATATTATGCCGGCCAGCATGCACCTGACTGGAATTATTATGCACCAACCGGTGCCAATATAAAACACGCTGACAGCGATGGAGACGGATTGCTCTCTACATCAGATACAATTGCTATCTCCGAATATTACGGCAAGATCCATAATTTTGTACCTGAGGAGGTACT
>JAGVTV010000137.1 GCA_019136675.1 Bacteroidota bacterium | reverse complement strand
CACCCTTACCTTGCGGAGGCCAGAAATTTTTTCCTGGGCCGGGGTCATGCTGACATGTACCGGTCACTGGGTTATCATGTCATTACCTTTGACTTCAATGGCTTTGGCGAAAGCCCATTCCATGACTTTGCCTATGCGTCTGACCTGGAGGCTGTTGCGGATGAAGCACGCAGAAGGTATGGCAATCTTTTGATCTGCGGCCATGGGGTCTCCTTCGGGGCATCACATACCATAACCTATGCTACCCGCGAAAGCAATCACTTCGATTGCATTATTATCGAAAACTGCCTCGATTCCAATCTCTCCTATTATAAAAAACGCAACAGGAAACTTCATTATCTCGTGAAGGCCCTCATGAAGATCTTTCCGGGTTCCAACAGTGACCATAATTATGTCCGGTCCATTTCCAGGCTGCATAATGTAAATCGTGTGCTGCTGATATATAACTCCGATGACGAACTGACTACCCCTATCATGGGCCGGCAACTGGAGGAGGCGTGCAACAAGCCGGTGACCTTCTGCCTCATGAACGGAAAACATCTGAATGCATTGAAAGACAATCAGGCACTGTACTCCAAAACAATTTCAGTTTTCCTCTCGGATGGCTTTACAGCTTGATTCTGATCTATTTTCTTTCTTTGATTTTCATTTTCGCAATATAAATTTATTACATTTGTACCAATCAAAACAAAATTGTTATGCCTATACAAAATTGGATCGTAGTTCTGGCCTCAGGTCTCGTGCCTCTGGTGGTCGGATTTTTATGGTATGGCCCGTTGTTTGGTAAGGCCTGGATGAAGGCTGCCGACATGGACCAGGAAAAAATGAAAGATGCCAATATGGCCATGATTTTTGGCCTTGCCCTCGTGTTTGGATTGATGCTGGCTTTTTCGCTCACTTCGGTAGTCATCCACCAGATGGGCGTTTTCAGTCTTTTACAGGGACCGGACTTTCAGACAGCCGGCTCTCCTTCTGCTCAGATGTACAGTGATATCATGGCTAAGTATGGCACGAGCTACCGTTCTTTTAAGCATGGGTTGCTGCATGGTGCCATAACAGGTATCTTCCTTTTCCTTCCTGTCATGGGTACAAATGCCCTTTTTGAAAGAAAAGGATGGACCTACATCCTGGTCAACACTGGTTTCTGGACCGTGTGTGCCATGATCATGGGAGGCATCATCTGTGCCTGGGCCTAAGAGCCAGCCAAAAAGATTAACTTTTAATGGTCAGGCATTCGCTATGGGATGCCTGATTTTTTTTATCTTTGGAACAAATTAAACCGGAGTTTTGGGGATCTTTGACGTAGTCATTGTAGGCGGAGGTGCGGCCGGATTTTTTGCAGCCATAACAGCCGTAGAGACACGTCCGGGTACTTCCGTTGTCATCCTGGAGCAGTCACAGCAAGTACTGTCCAAAGTCCGTATATCCGGCGGCGGCCGCTGCAATGTGACCCATGCCTGTTTTGACCCTTCCCATCTGGTAAACTCCTATCCCCGTGGATCGAGAGAACTGCTTGGGCCTTTTCATAAATTCGGGCCGGCGGACACTGTTTCCTGGTTTGCAGCCCATGGCGTAAAGCTTAAGACGGAGGCTGACGGACGCATGTTTCCTGTCTCGGATGACTCGGAGACCATCGTCCGGTGCCTGACCGGCTATGCTTCCAGACTCGGTATCAGTATCCTGACCGGCAAAAAGATCGTATCCATAAAACCGGCTGACCCGGAAGAGGGCTTTTATACCATCGGAACCTCGGGAGGCGACCTTTATTGCAGCAGGAATGTTATGATCGCCACAGGCAGCAGCCCGGCTATGTGGTCACTGTTGGCAGGCCTCGGGCTGGTAATAGAACCCCCTGTACCATCACTGTTTACATTTAATATGCCCAAAAATCCGGTCACGGCCTTGATGGGAATAACCATACCCAACGTAAACCTATCCATCCCCGGTACGGGTATACACACTTCCGGACCATTGCTGATCACCCACTGGGGCCTCAGCGGACCGGCCGTACTCAAAGCATCAGCGTGGGGTGCCAGGGCCCTTGCCCAAAACGAGTACCGGTTTTCCATTGAGGTTGACTGGATTCCACTCACGGGTCACGAAGAGATCAAGGCTCAGAGAGAACTTTCAGGAGCCAAAAAGGTCCTTAACGGGCCCCATTTTGGATTACCGCAGCGACTCTACCATCATCTGGCTACCGAAGCCGGCATCACAGAAGACATCAGATGGGCCACAGTCACAAAAACCCAAATGGACCGGCTCATTTTTGTACTGAAAAGCTGGAATGCCGATATAGCCGGCAAGACCACCTTTAAGGAAGAATTTGTGACTGCAGGAGGCATCATACTCAGGCAGGTAAATTTCAAGACCTTTGAAAGCCGTAAACATTCCGGCCTTTTTCTGGCAGGTGAGGTCCTTGATATCGATGCTGTGACAGGAGGTTTTAATTTTCAGGCTGCGTGGACCGGCGGATTCCTGGCAGGAAAAGGTATGGCCACCAGACTGGATAGTGGGTCCTGAAGTCCATCAGACAAGCAGGAGACCGGCCTCCCGCCATCGTCTAAACTCCTCTGAATGGGCGAAAGTCTCAAAATTATCCGGACATGACTCCTGAAAGCTTTTTTGCAATTCCCCGGCTGTCAACTCTCCGGCATGGATGCCGGATGACTTTTCCATGACCTCAATGGCCCACATGGCCTTCTCCTCCGTGGTAAAAAAAAGGGAATGCATGCCCCGGATGCCCGAAACCACTATTTCAGCCATGGCTGTTTTATCACTTTCCTTTTTCTTTTTACCCTTTGGCAGGATGAGCTCTACAGGTTCGCCACCTGTCCATACGATGCGGTTTGTGGGCCTCCACGGTTGCAACACGTCTTCTTTGATAAAAGCCGCAATGTACCCCGGCTGTAAGGTGGTGTCCGGAATTTCAAAGTCAAACCAATCACACAGTGGCCAGTCGATGCCGTGTCCCTGCATATAGTTGAGGAGTGAGACCCTCAGTCCTTCGCTGTACTTATCGTGGTCGGCACCGGCCGGATCAGAATGGTAACGGTCGTTGTCGGCAAATCCACCGAAATCAGGCCCCTCAGCCACCACATTGTAGGCGGCAGGCTCCAGGCCCACAGGGCTGTGGGCTGTCATCGCAAAAAGGTGCCAGAAGCCGGACCTGATCACACCTGCCTCAAACATCTGCCTTACTGTCTCCAGGCTGTCTATCGTCTCCTGGTCGGTCTGTGTAGGAAATCCATACATCAAATAGGCATGTACCATGATACCGGCATCCTCAAAGGCCCTCGCCACCCTGGCAACCTGGGCTACAGTGACTCCTTTTTTCATCAGGTCAAGGAGCCTGTCAGAGGCTACCTCCAGCCCTCCCGAAACTGCTATACAGCCTGAGGCAGCCAGCAACCGGCACAGGTCAGACGTAAAACTCTTTTCAAACCGGATATTGGTCCACCACGAAACTGCCATGTCCCGCCTGATTAACTCTATGGATACATCACGCATCAGAGCCGGCGGAGCCGCCTCATCCACAAAATGAAACCCGGTCTGTCCTGACTGGCGGATCATTTTTGCCATGCGATCACAAATCTCAGCAGCCGGCACCGGTTCATACCTTTCGATGTAGTCGAGGGTCACGTCACAAAACGAGCACTTGCCCCAGTAACAACCGTGTGCCAGGGTCAACTTGTTCCACCGCCCGTCGCTCCACAACCTGTGCATGGGATTGGCCAGTTCGATGACAGATAGGTAGCTATTTAAAAGGAGGCCGTCCAGGTCCGGTGTGCCGGTGTCCCGCTGGGCTACATCCTTTTCAGGAGCTCCGTCAATATAGATCACTCCCCCTTCGGAGAGCATAAAGGTCCTTTTGAGTTTGTTTTGAGGCCGTTTTCCTTCCAGATATTCAATGAGAATCCGCAGTGGGGCCTCACCGTCATCCAGCGTGATGAAATCCACAAATTCAAAAACCCGCTCATCGTACACGCTCCGTAGCTCCGTATTGACATAACCACCGCCTATGGCTACCCTGACGCCTTTATAATTTTCTTTGATGTGTCTGGCACAGCGGAACGCCGCAAACACATTGCCCGGAAACGGCACAGTTAAACATACAAGCCCCGGACAATGCTCAGCCATCCTGTCATCAAGCAACTCCAGCATCGTGGTGGTGACAAAGGTATCATCGCCTGTAAGGCTACCATACAGATCGTCAAATGAAGAGGCAGTACGTCCCAGTCTTTCGGCATATCTGCTGAAACCGAAAAAAGGATCTACCGACTCCGTGATCAGGTCACCTAAGTCTTCCAGGTACAGGGTACAGTAGTATCTTGCCTTATCATGGATACCCAGCTCACCGAACCCCGGCAGATTGGCTTCTATGTGTTCAAAACGTGATGCTTCCGGCAGGTAATCCCTTCGGCAGATGACAAAAGCGAGTCCGTGATCCCTGTTTTGCAGGAAAGCCAATACAGGTCCGATGGTTCTGAGATAGGCCTTACGTTGTGAAAATATCCTGAATCCATTTTCCGAAAGGTCGGCTTCATTGGCCTCGAGCCAGTCAAATATGGTTGCCAGGCCTTCCGGCGAAAAAATTTTTAGAATGGTCTCAAGGCTCAGGTCAGCCTGCCTTGCCTCTATACCCACAGAAGACAAATATCCCTTCAGGTAGCTGGTGGCCGGATATGGGGTATTGAGTTGGGTAAAAGGAGGTGTGACCAGGAGGACTTTCATGTGGTAAAGATAGAGATTTGCAGGTTTTATTTGGCCGTAAGGCTAAATAAAAATACAGTGCTGCCGGTGTCCTGTCTGGACGTCAGTAAGCCCTTTTGTCGCTGTTTTCCATGTAATTGGCAAAAGCCCGATTGACAATCCTGGTGCCTCCGGGGGTAGGATACAGGCCGGAAAAATACCAGTCTCCGTGGTTGTTGGGGCATGCCTTGTGGAGGTTTTCTATGGTCTGGTATATTACTTCCACTTCCGGTGTGATACCTTCGGGTGTGACCAGCTCAGAAATGACACGGCTGATCTGCTCATCAGTATACAGGTCATAAAGTGGTTTGACCACATTGACCATCTGGTCGAGTGGAAGGGTCTCCTGCTCCAGACACTGGCGGTATGTTTCTTCCATCAGTCCAAACTTCCCGTCCCGGCGTAATAGCTCCACTAACGCTCTGAATGCCACAAAGTCCTTCATCCTGCTCATGTCTATGCCGTAGCAGTCCGGGTATCTGATCTGAGGTGCCGAAGACACGATGATGATCTTTTTGGGCCTGAGGGTGGACAGGATGTAGATGATGCTGTCCCGCAGGGTGGTGCCTCTTACGATGGAGTCGTCAATCAGTACAATGGTGTCCACTTCGTTTTTGACGATGCCGTAGGTGACATCGTAGACGTGTGATACCATCTCTCCACGGATGGCATCATCTGCGATAAAAGTACGGAGCTTTTCGTCTTTGACGGCCAGCTTTTCAGCCCTGACACTCAGAGACAGGATCTTTTCCACCACTTCGCTGTCAAGCGTCCCCTTTTGCTGCAGTTCAATAATCTTGCGTGCTTTAATCTCGTTGAGTTCGGCTTCCAGCCCCTTCATCATGCCGAAGAATGCTGCCTCAGCCGTATTGGGTATGAAAGAGAAGATAGTGTTTTCGATGTCGTACTCTACGGCCTTCAGGATCCTTGGAGCCAAAAGCTCGCCCAGGGTCTTCCGCTCGAGGTAGATATCCCTGTCTGTACCTCTGCTGAAATAAATCCTCTCAAAACTGCACGGCGTGGGTGGCAATGGTTCCAGGCACTGCTCTTCGGATATCCGTCCGTTTTTTTTGATGATCAGGGCATGACCCGGTTTGAGTTCCTGCACCTGATTGTAACGGATATTGAGGCTGGTCTGTATGGCAGGCCGCTCTGAGGCCACCACCACAATCTCGTCATCGTGGTAATAGAAGGCAGGCCGGATGCCGGACGGGTCACGTATCACAAAGGCATCACCATGACCTATCATGCCAGCCATGACATACCCACCGTCAAACTTGCGTGTGGCACGCTGGAGCACCCTCTTAACATCCAGGTGTTCGGCGATGAGGTCGTTTATTTCCGGATTGGAATATCCTTCCGGCTTAAACCAGTTGAACAGCCGCTGGACCTCATCGTCAAGGAAGTGGCCGATCTTCTCGAGTACCGTCACAGTGTCGGACTTTTCCTTGGGGTACTGGCCGTAAGATAGCAACTCGGCAAAAAGTTCGTCTACATTGGTCAGGTTAAAGTTGCCAGCCAGGACCAGGTTGCGGGTGATCCAGTTGTTTTGGCGGAGGAAGGGATGTACTGTCTCGATGGTATTGGCTCCATGTGTACCGTAACGAAGGTGACCGAGAAGCAGCTCTCCGATGTAAGGTTTATTGT
>JAGVTV010000202.1 GCA_019136675.1 Bacteroidota bacterium | reverse complement strand
GTGGCTGCTTGCCTCAGCTTCATGACTGTGGGCGTGGTGTTCGTGGCCTTCGTGTTCTGCGTGATCTGAAGCCCCGGGGATCAGTACCATCTTATGCCTCCAGGTATCGGCTGCCTTGCGAAATTTACGAAGGCGGTCAATGTCCTGCAAAACGGCTCACTGCATAAATCTTGCCTCCAGCATGGTATCTACGGATGCACCTATTACCAGAGCCTCACTCTGATGTTTGACGGCTTCGTCAATGATCTGCTGGTTGGTCTTTTCGACCTTACACCGGGTAAAAGTAAACAAAGTCAGGAGTGTTGACAGAAATAAAATACGGGTCATGGCTTTATAATTATTATAGTGTCATTGGAATTTTGAAATAGATTTTTCAATTATGAGGAGGGCTTCGTGTATTTGGTTTTCGTTAATGACCAGCGGAGGAGCCAACCTGATTTTGTTGCCATGGGTAGTTGGCCAGAAGGCCGTTGTCTTTCATTTCCATACAGAAGTCCCAGGCCAGGGTCGACTCTTCGTCGCTGTCTATTACAATGGCATTTAGAAGGCCTTTGCCCCTGACAAGTTTGATCAAAGGGTATTTTTGGGCAATTTTGCGGAGTCCATCCCTGAAAATCACACCCATTTTCTCAGCATTGGTTGCCAGATCCTCGTCCAGCACTACCTGTAGTGCTTCCATGGCTACTGCACAGGCCAGAGGATTGCCCCCGAATGTAGATCCGTGCTGACCAGGCTTGATATTGAGCATGATACGGTCGTCAGCAAGGACGGCAGAAACCGGCATTGTACCTCCTGAAAGAGCTTTGCCCAGGATGAGGATATCCGGCTTAACGTCCTGCGGTTGTCTGCATGTACCGGAACTGCAGTGGCAATTGCCGCAGGTAGCCAGCATCCTGCCTGTACGGGCTATACCGGTCTGGATCTCATCCGCCACAAAAAGTACATTGTACTTCCTGCATAACCTGGCCACCTCACTCAGATAATCGTCTGCGGGTACATACACTCCTGCCTCTCCCTGGATTGGTTCGACAAAAAAGCCGGCGATGTCAGGGTCCGACGCCAGGGCCTCTTCCAGAGCCTTTATATCGTCGTAAGGAACTGTGCCCAGGCCCGGCATAAAAGGTCCAAAGCCTGCTCTGGCAGATGGGTCAGTACTTGCCGAAATAACCGACAAGGTCCTGCCGTGAAAATTATTGCCTGCAAAGAGGATCCTGGCCTTATTTTCTTCCACACCCTTGACCATATAGGCCCATTTTCTGGTGAGCTTCATCGCAGTCTCGACCGCCTCTACCCCGGTATTCATCATGAGCACTTTGTCATATCCAAAAAGAGTGGCCATATATTCCTCGCATTTACCAAGAAGGTCATTGTGGAAAGCCCGGGAGGTAAGCGTCAGTTTTTGGGCCTGGGTGATCATCGCCCTTATGATTCTGGGATGACAATGCCCCTGATTTACAGCCGTGTAGGCTGACAGGAAATCAAAATATTTTTTACCTTCGACATCCCACAGAAACACACCTTCTCCCCGCTCCAGCACGACCGGTACAGGATGATAATTGTGGGCACCGTATCTGTCTTCCCTGTCAATGTATGACTGACTAAGAGCACTTGTTTCGTGGGTAAGGGTTGTCATGGACTGATTTTTAAATTTTAATCAAATATGTCGCAAATATAGTCATATTTAATAATTATTAAAATATTTTCATGTATTTTTAAACATATAGTGTTAATTTTGCGTCAAATTGACATTTTAAATGACAAACTCCAACACCCAGGCATCTCTGGACGAATATGACTCCGGCATACTCAGACTGCTGGAAAATGACGGCAGAGCGGCATTTTCAGTGATAGCCACAGAGCTCGGCATCTCCAATACGATGGTCCATCAACGGGTGCAAAAGATGACTGACAGCGGCATACTCAAAGGGATCAGACCCATCCTGGACGAAAAGCGACTTGGCTATGACTGGGCTTCCTTTACAGGCCTGACACTGGAGAAAGACCACGATTCAAGACGTATTATAGAGGCTTTGCACAACATCCCCGAGGTCACAGAATGCTACTACATCACGGGGGCATTCACCCTTTTTGTCCGCATCCTGGCAAGAAATCATGAACACATGCGTGAGATCCTTTATGAAAAAATTGACAACATACCCGGTGTGTCAAAGACTGATTCAATCATGGAACTCGGCTGTGCATTCCGGAGAAATGTAGGCGTATGATATAGTTTGTTTGACATACTAAAGTTCAAATTGGCTGTTTGTTATTGCCGTTTTGGGGGTTTAATTTTTCCCATGCCTCAGAAATACTAAAACTGAGTGAGGGATAGTAGCGGGCATCCTGACCGGAGTGTCAGGATAAAGCGGATAGCCCGACCCTGACCGGAGCGTCAGGGGCACTCCCAAATATATAATAAAATCACTGCCCGGAATCATTTCACACCACACTTAGGAAATGACGGATGTCATCAGAAGCCTGGTTTCATTGCCGTAGATTTGCTTGGTAATAAAAAGTACCCGAATGAAGACCATCATCGAACCATCTAGAATAAAATCGGTTGAGCCCATCCACTTCAATACCACGGAATACCGTCACAAGGCACTTAAGGAAGCCTTTTACAATCCGTTCCTGTTGCATGCTGACGACGTGATGATAGACCTGCTCACCGACAGCGGTACCAGTGCCATGAGCAGTGCCCAGTGGGCCGGTATCATGGTAGGCGACGAATCTTATGCAGGTAGTCCCAGTTACTTCAGGTTTAAGGAGGCTGTGCAGGAGATCACCCAAATGCCGGCAGTCATCCCAACGCATCAGGGAAGAGCTGCAGAAAAGATCTTATTCAGCATCACTGGCGGAAAAGACAAGGTTTTTATCTCCAATACCCTTTTTGACACGACAAGGGCCAATATAGAATTTTCGGGAGCGGAGGGCATAGACATGATCTGCGAGGAAGGGAGGCATCCTTCCATACCAGCCCCATTTAAGGGCAATCTAGATACCGGTGCACTTATCAGCTACCTGGCATCAAATGGATCTTCACACGTAGCCATGGTCATCCTCACGGTGACCAACAATTCGGGAGGTGGTCAGCCTGTAAGCATGCAAAATATCAGGGAGGTGCACGATATATGTTATAAAAATGGCATTCCGCTGTATATTGATGCATGCCGGTTTGCCGAAAACTGTTATTTTATACAACAACGCGAACCCGGATACGGGGATAAATCCATCCTGGAGATAGCCAACGAGATGTTTTCGTATGCAGACGGCTGCACCATGAGTGCCAAAAAAGATGCTTTTGCCAATATAGGTGGCTTCCTGGCTCTTAGGAATGAGGAGCTGGCCACCAAATGCAGAAACCTGCTGGTGATCACAGAGGGATTTCCCACCTACGGAGGCCTCGCTGGAAGAGACCTCGAAGCAATAGCCATCGGGCTTCACGAAGTGATGGACGAGCATTATCTCCAGTACAGGATCAGAAGCATCGACTACCTTACACAAAAACTGCACAGTGCCGGTGTACCTGTCATGCTCCCGGCGGGAGGCCATGCGGTGTATCTGGATGCCGCCGAATTTCTCCCTCATATACCGGCCAATCAGTATCCGGGGCAGGCCCTGGTGTGTGCCTTGTATGTACACGGAGGCATACGATGTGTGGAGATAGGATCTCTGATGTTTGGAAAGTACGGACCTGACGGACATCTGATACCAGCCAGACTCGAGCTGGTGAGGCTGGCCATACCGCGGCGTGTGTACACCCAGAGTCACATAGATTACGTTGCGGAAGTGATTATCGAGGTATTTGCAAAACGACAAACCATCAAAGGCTTGAGGATAACTGAAGAGGCGGCCATGCTCAGACATTTTACAGCAAAACTCGAGGAGCTGGTTTAATCACCGGGCCAAAGGCCACACTTTGGAACAGTTAAAAGGCATGGTTTTTGTATTATAAAATCATGTAATATGTGATTTAATGAAAATCAAAAATGTAAAACATTTTCCTTCCGGAAGCTGGGTGATTTCGGTGCTGTTGCTTTACATGGTTTTGGCAATGTCGTCATGTTCGTCGGGCAATGCCGTCAGGTCAAAAAGCAAATATTCCTCTGCCAATAAGCGGACAAGGGTAAACAACAAACCGGTCAGGGAGGATGAACCGGTCTATGTTAAAAAAGAAGCCAGGGAACATAAAAATTCCGGCAACAGGGTAGTCAACAGCCTGCGTACCAGGATAGTGGAGTCTGCTACCTCGCTTACCGGAACGAATTACAGGTTTGGGGGCAAATCACCGGAAACGGGCTTTGACTGCAGCGGATTTACAGGTTATATTTTTTCGAGGAACGGCGTACCCCTCTCCGGGCCATCAGACGCCCTGGCTAAAAAAGGAAGAAACAAAAGCAAGGAAGATCTCGGGCCCGGTGACCTGGTATTTTTCGGAGACTCTGACAGGATATCACATGTGGCCATAGTAGCCTCACATAATGGGGATAGTCTGACTGTGATACATGCCACCACCTCTGCAGGGGTCAAGGTTGACAATATCAATGGGTCAGCATACTGGGAATCAAGATTCCTGTTTGGCCGGGACATACTTTCTGATTGATCAGAGCCTGTCAAAATACAAATAAAAGGTTAATATGGCCCGACAGGGTCAAGGTACTATTTATTACATTTAAATTTACGTTTTATAATAGGACAGTCTTATGTTAAATCTGATTCTCTTTGGCCCTCCGGGATCGGGAAAGGGCACACAGGCTGAAAAGCTCATAGACAAATACGGTATCCTGCATATCAGCACCGGGGACCTTTTCAGATATGAAATGGGCAACAACACACCCTTGGGGCTGAAAGCGAAGGAATATATGTCAAAAGGTGAGCTCGTACCTGACGAAGTCACCATAGGTATGCTTAAAAATAAGGTGAACGCCAATCCTGATGCTAGCGGGATTATTTTTGACGGATTTCCGCGGACCATACCCCAGGCAGAAGCTCTGGATGCTTTTCTGGCCGAAAAAGGCACTGAAGTAACGGCATTGATTGCTCTTGATGTCCCTGATGAAGAACTGGTCACGAGGTTGCTCAAGAGGGGCAGGACCTCCGGCAGGGCTGATGACAATGACGAGGCTATCATACGCAACAGGATAGCTGTATATAAAAGTGAGACAGCCCAGGTTTTCGGGCATTATAATGCCGCTGGCAAATCAAGGCTGATACCTGGAGTAGGCACTATAGAAGAAATATTCAGCAGACTTACAGAAGCCATAGACCAGGCGTGCTGAAAAGCACTCATATACCCTGCATAACATATTTAAACGTCTCATTTGGCTGATCAGAATTTTGTTGATTACGTTAAGATCTGCTGCCGGTCCGGTGCCGGTGGAGCGGGTTCATCCCATTTTTACAGGGACAAAATGACAAGCAAAGGCGGGCCCGACGGAGGTGACGGTGGACGTGGCGGACATATAATCCTTAGAGGCAACAGAAATGTATGGACACTGTTGGCTCTCAAATACATGAAACACGTTATAGCCACCCCTGGCATGCCAGGAGCAGGTAAGCTCTGCACGGGTGCCGGAGGAAAAGATGTCATCCTGGATGTGCCACTGGGCACAGTAGCGAGGGATTTTGAGTCCGGAGAAGTAGATTTTGAGATCACGGAGCATGAGGAGACCCGGGTACTTGTATCAGGCGGAAGAGGAGGATTGGGCAATGCTAATTTTAAATCCTCTACCCGACAGTCTCCCGAATATGCCCAGCCAGGTGAACCCGGGCAGGAAATCTGGAAAATCCTGGAGCTCAAAGTTCTGGCTGATGTAGGGCTGGTGGGTTTTCCCAATGCCGGCAAATCGAGTCTGCTTGCAGCAGTTACTGCTGCAAAACCTGAAATCGCCAATTACCCCTTTACCACTCTGGTACCCAATCTGGGTATTGTTAAATACAGGGACCACCGATCCTTTGTTATGGCTGATATACCGGGAATAATAGAAAACGCCCATCTCGGCAAGGGATTGGGATTGAGGTTTCTGAGGCATATTGAGCGTAATTCCGTACTGCTCTTTATGGTGCCCATAGATGCCGGTGATATATCAGCTGAGTATGGCATCCTTCTCAATGAATTAAAGATGTATAATCCTGAACTTGTG
Source organism: Bacteroidota bacterium (assembly GCA_019136675.1). GTDB lineage: Bacteria > Bacteroidota > Bacteroidia > Chitinophagales > Saprospiraceae > OLB9. The sequence goes on along the minus strand of JAGVTV010000202.1, from coordinate 811 downwards.
GACAAGCCACGGATCCTGGCGGTCACCAAGTGCGACCTGGTGGATGATGAGTATCTTGAGCTGATCAGGCCTGAAATAAAGACGGATGTACCTTTTTATTTCATTTCTTCTGTTTCCGGCAAAGGGCTTGTGGAGTTAAAAGATGCCTTGTGGAAGGAAATGGACAAGCAGTAATTTGATATCTCCACTGATAAAAAGCATTGTGGTATATTTTCCATTGTAGGAAAAATAATTTTTCCTTTAAATCCCGGGCTGAAGCCCAGGGTCTATTAAGATGTAACCCCGACGGGGTTTTACCTTCAGCTCAATCGGAAGGGCTTATTTTCCGGTGAACATCGGGCTACTTCACCTCACTTCCATTTTAGGCAAGGGGATGGGGTGTTCTTGTTTTGTCAGGATTTTTGCGACTCTGCAGCAAAAATACACGCCAAAACGGATACCGTTATCCTTTACACCCCGGGCTGAAGCCCAGGGCTACAAATATCAAACCCCGACGGGGTTTATGTGCTATCCTACCGGTACGGGCAGTTTTGCATTGGTTCAATTAATTTTTTTATTCTCCGCTTTTTTCCATTTCATGTCAGGGGATGGTGGGTGTCTGTATTACGTTTTGTCATGATTTTTGCGGTACTCCGGCAAAAATACACGCCAAAACGATTACCTGTTTTCCTTATACCCCGGTCTGAAGACCGGGGCTATCAGGATGATACCCCTCCGGGGTTTTCTTTCATGGCCATTCCTTCCCCGGGCTATAGCCCCAGGTTATTATGATGTAACCTCGTTGAGGTTTATGGGCTATCCTGACAGTACG
>JAGVTV010000177.1 GCA_019136675.1 Bacteroidota bacterium | reverse complement strand
CGGGCCCTGACCCTCCAGTAATAAATCGTGGATTTGTCCAGAATAGAGGTGGATGTATTTGCCTGCGAAGTTGTTACAGCCTGATACACTATGTTTTGTGCCGCAAAATCAGGACTTGTAGATACCTGCAACTCATAATCATCGGCATCAAGTTTTTCAGACCAGGAAAATGCCGGTAAGGCACCAACCCCGCTGCTGCCATTAGCAGGATTGAGGGCAGAAATACCTGAGAGGTCTGTTCCGATGATGTGTACATGTACATAACGCTCCATGGTATCAATGCCCGGGGCAATGGCCCTGACAAGGATGTTTCCGGTTTGGTCATTTACTACGCCAGTGGAATTGATCAATAAACTGACGTTGTCACCAGCCTGTACGGAAACATTGCTGAATGATGCTACAGCACCGGCAGGGACCCCGGAAACTATCTCAAAACTGATCTTATCGGCAAAACCGGCAAGACCCTGGGTGGTAAATTGAATATTTCCCTGATCGGGCTGGCAAATAGTCACGTTGTTTGAAACAGATTCAAAGTAGATACCTGGCGATGTGGGCTGTTCGATCTTTGATGGAAGTTTTGAAGAAGAAAGAAAAATGTTGTCATCTGCCTTGACCACTATCCTGAAAAAGTTGGAGGTTTTGTTGGGTATATAGATATCCTCGCTTCCGTCGTTAGGCACGCTGAGTGCCAGAGGAACCAGATTGGGGTCATCGTTACGCAGGGCTGCACTGAATGAACCGTAGATGTTGACTTTTTTGCAGTTTACCGGTGCCTGGTCCGTATTGGCTACATCCCATGTAACAGTGACTCTCTGTCCTATCTGGAATTTGGTATCTATTTCCGGGTAGGTTACTCTAAATGGCCCCGCCTGTGCCGTAGACTTAATTTGGTAATCCCTCCATACTACACCTGCTCCACCGGCATGATTATCCCTGACAGTAAACCTGAAATTTAGGTTTCGCGACAGTGTGGGCAACACCTCGGTTTTATCTGTAAGATTGCCGGAAAGGATATTGGATGCTTTAGGGAAGAACCTGACATCTCCGGTGGCACTTGGTTTGAAGGACCTAAACAATGGTGCTGTGGATGACATAGAGCCAAGGGTCACCAATTCGCCGGCATCATACTGTTCCCAGCAGTATGTAAGCTGGTCACCATCCTCGTCTGTAGCAGTAGCTGATAATTCAAAAGGTGTTGATATTGGGATAAAATAGGTTTCAACAGGCATGGTTACTGCCGGATAATGGTTGCCGTTGTTGCTTTTATCGGCACAGGAGTAGGCGTTACCTCCGCCGGTTGTTTTGGCATACATTTGGTCAAGTGACCCCACGTGGAAGTAATCATCATTGTCACCTGACACATTGTCTGTACCACATGATCCGGCATAGGACATAATCGTGGTACCGCTTCCAGGCTCATAGGCAGTTTCAGGTGCTCTTTGGTCTGCTGCACTGGTACAAATATTCCATGTATGGGAGGCGTCGAGCTGGTGCCCTACCTCATGTGCCATAACTCGGGTGACTATCGACGAAAGGTCATTGTTATTGTTACAGGTTACCCCGTTTCCTTTGTTGCTCTGGCACGCAGATCCTCTCTGTGCGACCCCGCCTATGTCAAAACAAACCGACAGCACATGGCCTATGTCATAGGATGTAGATGGTATCAGAGCGTTGATTTTAGATGTATTGATACCCACCAGTTTTTTACCTTCATCAGAATTGATATAGGGATCCGTGTCAGGGTTGAGGAAAATAAGCTTGTCATTATCGTTTATGAGGGTAAAACGCATAGCCATTTCACGCTCATAGATCAAATTCATGCGGTTCATCATGGTGTTGATGTCGGCCAGGCATTTTTCTACTGTACCCCTCCTGGTACCCCACTCACCGGTACAGGCCATAGCTACGCGGTAGGTCCGCAGCTCGACCAGGTCAGTCCTGTTATGGTCACCGGAGGATCTCACCGGCCTGTCACCGTGGTACTCAAAACCACATAGGTCTACTCCCTTGTAGGTGTCCGGGTTATGGTCTTTAACGTTATAGACGATATAATCGGTCACCGATTCTGAAGAGTAAGGGTCTATGTATTTTTCGCCGTCAGGCGAAAATATAGCTGCATGAAAGCCATTGACAGAAATGTCAAACCTCATATGCCTTCCTGTATTGCTGATGCTTGTGGCTATATAGGACCTGATAGCCGGATATTTGGCACTGAGTTGTTCTTGCATTACGGGAGATTCGAACACAGCAAAAGCCTCCAATGTGCCGTCTGACATCGGGATATCAAGGTGGAGGCCTTTTTTGCCCCTTACTCCGGCTGACTCAAAAGGTGCCCTTGCCAGATACTTTTTCATACCTTCGATATCCAGTGTGAATGACTGGAATTTATCAGGTATAATACTTCTGCTATCGGCAGACCTTACGGCAAACTGTGATTCTGAAGCCCTCTTCCAAAAAGACTGGCCAATGGCATTTGAAGCCATCAATGCGGATAAAACAATGAAAAATGCTGCTCTGTACATTTTATTAAATTGATATTAAACTTTTCAAAGCCTAAAGATACGATTTTATTGTTTTTTGATAACCAGAATTGTTGGCAATTGTCTTCCCAAAGACCAAAGCCGCACATTAAAACCCTTTTGCCCGTCAATATCTGCCCAATTCACGGTAATAAATTAGGTGCCATCCTGACGACAGTTTTCCGAATCTTCTTTCCATGGTAAATGTCCCGGAATTGTCATAGATCTTCTCTATCACGACTCCGTTAATGGATTTGAACTCTCTGTTAAAGGTGCCGTTGGAATCATCGTATGGCCTATGGATTACCCAATCTTCCATTTGCCATCGGAAATCCTGATCAGCCATGGTTGTGGTGTCGGCAGGTGCCTTCATCCCTTCAAGAGGAAATACCACGTGTTCCATCTGAAAAGCACTGTCAGCGCCAAACTGCTTGTAGAAGTCCTGAAATTCTTTGGTTTCGAATACAGGTTGGTCACCTGACTCCACGGTATCGGCCTTATTTCTGCATGACAGAATCGCAAACGAAAGTATAAACAAGACCACGAAGTATCGGGAAAAATTAATTTTCAATGGCATAAACAAGGATTGTGTTTTTGATTTGCCTGCAAAATAACGTATAATTTACAATAAGGTCTTCTTTTTGGATGCATCCTGAAAAGGAGAATCCTGTTTCCCTGAATTCAAAGGGTCCTATCCTGATATGGTCTTTAAAATCAAGTGACTTTCTGCCGTAAGCCTTATAGATGGCTTCCTTGGCACTCCATATACAGTGCCTGTGCTGCAATGACTGCCCATCCCGGATAAGTGATTCCTCTGCTGCACTTATAAACTTTGGGGATATCTTTTCTATTTTTTGGGTAATTACCTGTATGTCTGTACCACAGGATTTTAGACTCCTGATGCAAGCCACATATCCTTCAGTGTGGCTAAGGGATATCATCCATGGTGATCCTTTTAGATGGGGCTTGCCGTATTCATCCTTTGTGCAGGGATTTAATCCACTTTCGGCCGTAATCCTGCTCAAGAGAAACCTTGATGCCAGCCATTCATTTCTTTTTTTTGAATTCAGCTTTGATAACTCTTCCTCTTCTGCTGCAAAAAGTTTAAGGTTGCCGGAAAAGAAATCTTCAGCCTCTGTGCATTTCCATACACTGCACACCGTATCGTGTATGGTATAGGCTGAGTAAACAGAAGGCATTGTGTTGCGTATTTACAAGTGCAAAAACTCCATCGAACCCACGTTAAACTAATTGAATGCGGAATTGGTTCATCCTCTGCAAAAACAGGGTGTCAAAGCTATATACGAAATGCAAACTACCCGTAATGTTCTGATCAAATTTGCTCGTCACCTGTCCCAATTGATTCCAGGCTTTCAAAGGTTAGGAGTTCTTGCTCAAGTTTCTTTTTATTGACCACATATGTCTTGGACCATGAGTCATGCCACCCTCTTGCATTGCTGCCAAGAAAAGAAAGCCCGTCGAAAGGAACCACTCTGGAAAGTGACCTGATAAGAATCGCCCCGGCAGATGGCTTTCTGCCTTCTTCATCCACTACGATTGTCCCGCTGATTAGCTTGCCCAATGACCTTTGGAAAACAACCTCTGTAAAGAAATAATAGGGCACTGTTATACAAATACCCAGCAAGTACTCTTCAAGTTTATTGATATTTTCCAGCTTTTCAAAAAGTAAGAGATTATCGCTTGTAAACGCCAGAATTCCAATAAGCAATACTCCCACGACCAAAGATGCTACATAATCAATGACATAATTCAGAATTCTCGTGCCGTGATCCACACATACCGATCGTGTCACAAAATAGGATCTTTTCATACTGTAACTTATTCAGGAAATTTACTTTATTTCCAGAGCAGACAGGGTTTCCAGGGTCAGGTCACCGTAGGCAAGTTTTAATGACTTCTGGTAATCAGTCAGGGCAAGCACTGTGGCCTGGTCATAATTACCGTCAGCCTTAAGTGGGTAACCTTTTGATATTAAAGATTCCTGGACTTTTTTTACAAGCTTTTTAGTGCGGTTTTTTGGGCAAACCACATCTACGGATACCTGGCCACCGACTCTTTTGACTACCCTGATCTTTTCCTTTCTGACTTCATGGTCTTTGGTTATTTCAGGGCCGGACAGGGTGTAAAGGTTCATTGTGACAGGCGGTATTTCTTCCATCACCTCCTTGTAACAGTCATTAGGATTTGGGCTGGTGCAGTCTTTGCTGATTCGCTTGCGTACCAGTTGTTTTTTTCCTTCCACTACGGTGATGGTTTTAAGTTTTACATGGAGGCCTGTGGTATCAGAGCCGGTATAAACATAATGAATCACCTCTTCCTCGGCAATCACAGGATCTTCAGTAAGCAGTGACTGGCAGTTTTTAAGGCTGGTATTGGCTTTCTGGGCCTGGCAAATCATTGATAAACAAATCATTGCGAATAAAAGAAAAAAGTTTTTCATTTGTCTGAGTTTTGGTTTGAAACACAATAAAAAACAAAGATACAATGGGAGCCTAAATATTGACAAATTTTGTCATATAAATTTTAAAATAATAACAATCAAAGAATAATGAAAATAAAAAACATGTATATAAGATTTTAATATTTTTACCTCAGAAAGCAGATCCATGCGTATTTTTGCAGAAAATATCATGGAGATATGTACAACCCGAACCAACTTATTTCAGCTGCCTTTCTGGTTCTTTTGCTCGTTGTGACCGCTTGCGGTTCAAAAAAGACCAGTATTCCTGTAGCCCCGTCACCGGCAGACATTCCGGTAAACCTGTCGACCGATATCGTGATCAATTACCGGCTGGATAAGGCTGGTCTGAGGGATACATTTAACCGTGCCATTGACGATGCCCTCAAGGGAAATTTTGACATTCCTGATTATGACATAAAGATGACACTTTCCAAAGCCCGCCCGGCCACCGTCGAAATCGAGGGTAAAAACCTGCTGGTTGTAGTGCCGGTCACGGTAAACCTTGAAAAAAGTACCTTTCTGGCAGACCTAAAGGCAAAAGGAACCATGGAAATGAATTTTATTACCGATGTGGATATTGACAGTGTGTGGAATGTAAAAACAGCCACAAGTCTTTCCTATCACCGGTGGATAGAAAAGCCAAAACTATCCGTCGGAGCGATCAACATCCCGATACAGACCATTTCGGATATTGCACTCAGCAAAACAAAGTACCTCATAGAACAGGGCATCAATGAATCGGTCAACTCAAACATGGACGTCAAGCAGAAAATGAAGGAAAATATGAAGATGTTTGACCAGCCTATGAGGTTTGATACTAGTATCAGTGCCTGGCTCAACATCAAGCCGGAAAAGTTTTTTATCAATAAGGTGAAAAATTCAAAACTATATGCTGAAGGCAAGGTGTCAATCAAAGGTACCTCCACTTTTTCTACCTATAAGCCACAGGCATTTGCGGTAAGCAAAAACCTGCCCAGGGTGTACTGGAACGAATCGATACCCGATAGCTCAGTCTTCAGGCTGGCTGCTGATATCAAGACATCCGACATCAATCCGGTACTTAAGGCAAACCTCGATGGCAAAACCTTTACCACGGGCGACAAGTCCATTACCCTGTCAAACATTATTACAAACTGTGATTATGAATTCCTCAGGGTCATTACTGATGTACAGGGAGCTGCCAACGGCACCCTTGTGATTAAGGGCAAACCTGTGTACGATAAGGTGGCCAACGGATTCAGGATGGAAAATATAGACATTCAGTTTAAGACCAAAAATGTCCTGCATAAGGCAGCCGCCTGGATAGCCGAGGGCAAAATCAGGCAGGAACTGGAAGAAAAACTGACATTCAACATCAATGAAACCATCAGGGATGTACAGAAAAGCATCGACAATCAGCTTGCGGACTTCAATAAGAAATACGACCTTGATATGAAACTGGGTCTGGGCAGCGTAGGTGTGGAAAGCTTTAAGCTCAAGCCCGGTCAAATAGAAGCGGTGATGGTGACCAGGTTTT
>JAGVTV010000007.1 GCA_019136675.1 Bacteroidota bacterium | reverse complement strand
CTTTTGATCGCCTTTTCAAGGTCGATAATGACAAAACCTGTATTCTCTTTTGATCGTGTGAGCGTAGCCCCTTTCAGGAATGCTTCGTTGGTCACACCGCCTGCTTCGCGAATGATGGTGGCCAGTTTGGTATTATCACTGAGCAGGGCATAGGTGCCGGGATACCTCACCTCTCCATTTACATATACATTGCGTTGCAGCTCATACTCCGGTGCTGTCCTGACAAAGATCTGGTCAAAGGGCTGTAGTTCAAAATTATTGTCACCTGCTTTGATGTTGTAATTTTCGTCTACCCTCAGATTGGCAGCAAGCACCCTGGTGGCCTTTTCTTCTTCAAAATAGAGCCGATAGACGTCGATTCTGTCGTAGGATGCCTCCCTCCTGAACCCTCCGGCCAGAAGCAGTACGTCCCTGAACTTGAGTGTAGGATTGTACAGAAATTCCCCGGGATTCCTTACAGCTCCGGCCACCCGCACAAAGGACTCGTCCGTATAGTTGTTTCGTGAATATATGACAAGTTTATCTCCGGGTTCCAGGGCAAGATTGGCTCCGGAACCAGGGTTTTCCAGGGCTTCCTTCAGATTTACCACGATGTATTCCTGCGTTTTTGCTCCGTCATCCTTTCTTCTGAAGATATAGGCAAAATCCACGATAGCATCCTCCTTTAGTCCCTGTGCAAAAAATACGGCATCACTGACTTTGAGATTTTTATCTACATCCAGGGTCATTTCAGTGGGATTTCTCACTGCCCCCTCAACAGTCATCTTGTAGGTATCCGCAAAGCTTGCTTTGGAAGAGATGATAAGTTCGTCCCCTTTTTGAAGGGTTTTGTTTTCCGCCCCTGTGGGATTTTTAAGCACATTGTCGAGATTGACAAATTCATACCGCATCGTTTTTTGATCTGCATTGTATCTGCGGAGATAGGCGATGGATGTGATGGCATTGTCCATGAGTACCGCCTTTTTTACAAGATCAGAGATCTTTTCTGTCGTTGTCATGGCATAGGTTCCCGGATTTTCTACTGCACCTGATACAGATACCTGATTGCGGATATTTTCATTGATGGTATTTATCTCGACGACGTCACCGTTGAACAACTCAAAATTTCTTTTCGATTTTTCAAGCTCGCCGTAATTGACATCTATGATCCTCACGGTGTCGTTTTCAATCCTTCTTATCTGTATGTTGGATTTCAGGGCATTGGCCTTAAGGCCGCCGGCAAAGGCTACAAGATCGGTGAGTTGTTCATTGTCTATGAGTTCGTATCTGAAAGGGCGGTTGACGGCTCCGGTTATGGATACCACCTTTTGGGCAATCGGCACATTAATATAGTCGTTTTCCGCAAGGTAATACTCCTGGCTAATAACGGGATTTTGCAGATATTTGTATACATCAATGATTACCGGCTTCTTTCCGGCCCTCAGCAATTGGATCTTACGCACACTACCTATGTCGGTCGGCCCGCCAGCCGCGATGAGGGCATTAAATGCCGTATTGACGGCTGAAATATTATAGGTTCCGTTGTTGAATACCTCACCTACTATATTGACATTGAGGGTTCTTGCCGTAGTGACAGTCAGTTCAAAATTCTCCTTGGTAAAGTAATAATAATTCCTTAGCCTGGAAGCCATCAGGTTTTCTGCTGCCTCCACGGTCAGTCCCGCAAGATAATACCTTGGAAGTCCGGTGGGCTGGATATAACCATCCTTTTCTATTTCCATGGCGAAGTTTTCCTGAGTGGGACCCCATATGGAAATAGCTACTCTGTCCCCGGGCCCGAGGACATATGCTTTGGTAGGCTTGGCATCCTCTGTGGTTCGGAACAATTTGAGTGATTTGTCCCGGAAGATGTGCTGGCCGTAGGTTGTTGCACCGGGTATTTTTTCAGTGGCGGCCTCCTGAAGTTTTTCCGCCACGGCTTCCTCCACGGTAGCTCCTTCCTTTACGGCTTTTTGGATCTCCGTATCCGGGCTGGTGGTCTTGGCCTTCTCATCTACTGTTCGGGTGGTTTCGGTTTTGGATTGTGGTTCGACGGTGGGGACTGCAGGAGTGGAGGACGGAGGCGTCGTTGTTTTAGTTTTTGCTTTTTTTTCTGCGTCCAGCATAGCCATGACCTCATCTGCTGCCTTCTTGGCTCGGGCCACATCGGCCGGATTGTTTGGGTCGATTGCATCGGGGTTAACACCCTTTTTCAGCATCTCCTGCTTAAACCTCTCTGCATCATACCCTCTCTTTTCGAGTTCTGCCCTGGCAGCAGCCTCATTGATATTTTGACCGTAAATAGTGACGGACATAAAACCTATAAAAAACACCAGCAAAAGCCTGTAAATCATCATTTTATTATTTAGTTTGCCCCTTCCGGGGAATAAATTCTCAGTATGAATGTTACTTTATTGATAACTCAAATTCGGTGCCAACCACCTTTCTGCTTCATTAACGTTCATTTGCTTCCTTTTAGCATAATCAGAAACCTGATCTTTGCAGATTTGGCCCAGCCCAAAGTAGCGGCTCTCCGGATGTGCAATATACCATCCGCTTACCGAGGCGGCCGGATACATCGCTTTGCTTTCAGTAAGGCGTATGCCTGTTTTTGACTCCACATCCATCAACCTCCAAAGGGTATCCTTTTGTGTATGGTCCGGACAAGCCGGATATCCCGGTGCGGGACGTATGCCCGTATATTTTTCGTCAATGAGCTCTTCGTTGCCCAGGGCCTCTCCGGCTGCATATCCCCACACTTCTTTCCTCATCTTTTCGTGCAGGTATTCTGCCGCTGCCTCTGCCAGCCTGTCGGCAAGGGCCTTCATAAGGATGGCATTATAATCGTCATGACTGTCTTCATATTGCTTTACCCAAGGTTCGATGCCTATGCCCGCAGTCACGGCAAATGCCCCGAAATAGTCCCTGCGACCGCTTTCGGCCGCCAAAACAAAATCAGACAGGCACATATAGGGCAGTCCCTCTGCCCTTTTTCTTTGTTGACGAAGGAAATGAATTGTGTCACATACCTGGGTACTTCCTTCACCGTAAATCACCACATCATCACCTTCACTGTTGGCTTCAAAAATGCCGGTTATCGCCCTGACTGACAGTCTTCCTTCCTTTATTATATCAGCAAGCATCTCACGGGCGTGGTCATAGAGTATTTGGGCTTCTTCACCTACATAGGGATCTTTGAAAATATCAGGGTACTTTCCCTTGAGCTGCCAGCTGCTGAAAAAAGGTGTCCAGTCAATGTAGGGCACCAGGTCAGAGACCCGGATGTTGTCCCAGACCTTCACTCCCGTTTGTACAGGTATTGTTGGATGGTAATTTGCCCAGTCAAGCTTCAGTTTCTGATCTCTGGCTTCGGCGATGGAAACAAAATCCTTATCAGTCTCAAGTGCCCTTCGTTTGTCCCTAAGGTCAGTGTATTCTTTTTTTGTTCCCAAAACAAAATAGGAGGAAACCCCTTCTTCCTGCGAAAGCAACTGGCTCACTACCCCTACACACCGGCTGGCATCCAGCACATGGATCACAGGACCGCTGTATTCAGGGTCTATTTTAAGGGCTGTATGGGTCTTGGATGTGGTTGCTCCTCCTATCAGCAGGGGCATTGTAAAACCCTGTCTGGTCATTTCCTTGGCCACATGCACCATCTCGTCCAGTGACGGGGTAATCAGGCCGCTTAGCCCGATGACATCAACCTGATGCTCTCTGGCAGCATGTAAAATTTTATCTGCAGACACCATAACGCCCAGGTCTATGATCTCATAGTTGTTGCAGGCCAAAACTACGCCAACGATATTTTTTCCTATGTCGTGTACATCACCCTTGACAGTGGCCATCAGTATTTTGCCTTTTGTCCTGGCTCCGCTTCCCGCTTTTTCAGCCTCGATGTATGGCGTCAGATACGCCACGGCTTTTTTCATGACCCGTGCACTTTTTACCACCTGGGGAAGAAACATTTTTCCGGAACCAAAGAGGTCCCCGACTATGTTCATGCCGTCCATCAGAGGTCCTTCTATGACCTGCAGCGGTGAAGTGTATTTTTTTCTGGCTTCCTCGGTGTCTTCATCCACATACTCGGTGATTCCTTTTACCAGGGCATGGGCCAGCCTTTTTTCTACCGGTTCATCCCGCCAGGCAGTATCTTTGATAAGGACCTTGCCTCCACCGGTAATACCTTCAGCATAGCTGGTTAGGGCTTCGGTGGCTTTTTCGTGTCGGTTAAATAAAACATCTTCCACGAGCACCAGCAGTTCCTTGTCTATTTCTTCGTACACTTCGATCATTCCGGCATTAACTATACCCATATCCATGCCTGCTTTGATGGCATGGTAAAGAAACGCTGAGTGCATGGCCTCCCTGACCTTATCATTGCCGCGGAAAGAAAAACTGATATTACTTACCCCTCCGCTTATTTTCACGCCGGGACAGGTATGCTTAATCTGTCGGGTCGCTTCTATAAAATTTATGGCATACTCGTTGTGCTCCGCAATGCCGGTTGCTACCGCAAATATGTTAGGATCAAAAATGATATCTTCGGCAGGAAAGCCCACCTCTTCGGTAAGGATCCTGTAGGCCCTTTGGCATATTTCTACTTTTCGGCTGATAGTATCCGCCTGCCCAAGTTCGTCAAAAGCCATGACTACCGCAGCCGCTCCCAGCCTGTGGACTGTCTTTGCCTGCCGTATAAATGCTTCTTCTCCTTCCTTCAGGGAGATGGAATTGACGATACATTTTCCCTGCACGCTTTTCAGGCCTGCCTCGATGACCTCAAACTTTGAGGAGTCTATCATGACCGGTACCCTGGCTATATCTGGTTCAGACATAACCAGATTCAGGAAGGTCTTCATCGCTTCCTTCGAGTTTAGAAGGCCCTCGTCCATATTGACATCAATGACCTGAGCTCCGCTTTCCACCTGCTGTTGAGCCACAGACAGGGCTTCTGTATAGTTGTTTTCGGCGATAAGCCGTGCAAATTTCCTTGAACCTGTGACATTGGTTCTTTCACCAATGTTTATAAAATTGAGATCTTCCCGTACCACGAGTGGTTCCAGACCCGAGTAAGCCGAAAGCCTTTTTTTGGGCATAAGCTTTCGCGGCGGTAAACCTTTGACAGCCTCTGCCATGGCCCGAATGTGGTCAGGTGTGGTGCCGCAGCAGCCGCCTATGATGTTGACCAGTCCGGAAGAAACAAACTCCCGGATGTATTCCTTCATTTCTTCAGGTCCCTGATCGTAACCTCCCATATCATTGGGCAGACCGGCATTAGGATAGGCACTGACCAGGCAATCCGCAACTTCGCTGATCTCTTCGAGGTAGGGTCTCAGTTCTTTTGCCCCAAGGGCACAGTTGAGACCCACCGAAAACAACCCTGCGTGTTTTATCGATATGTAAAAGGCTTCCGGTGTTTGTCCGCTGAGGGTCCGTCCCGAGGCATCTGTGATGGTCCCCGAGACCATGACAGGAATGTCCGATCCGTATTCTTCCTTCAGGTTTTGAATGGCATAAAGGGCAGCCTTGCAGTTGAGCGTGTCAAAGACTGTTTCTACCAGAAGCAGATCGGCACCCCCGTCCATCAGTCCCCTGGCTTGCTCGTAGTAATTGTCGGCCAACTCATCAAAAGTCACTGCCCTGAAGCCGGGATTGTTTACATCCGGTGAGATGGAGGCGGTTTTATTGGTTGGTCCGATGGCACCTGCCACAAATCTTGGTTTTGAGGGGTCCTGTCGGGTGTACTCTTCTGCTGCCTTTTTGGCTATACGGGCTGACTCGTAGTTGAGCTCATAGACGATATTTTCCAGGTGGTAATCACCCTGTGATATCCGGGTACCGTTGAATGTATTGGTCTCAATGATGTCAGAGCCTGCTTCAAGATAAGCCCTGTGTATGGCCTCTATGATGTCGGGCCGGGTGAGGGACAGCAGGTCATTGTTTCCTTTCAGATCATGCGGATGATCCCTGAATCTTTCACCCCTGTAATCCCCCTCACTCAGCTTGTACCGCTGAATCATGGTGCCCATGGCCCCATCCAGAACCAGGATCCTCTCCCTCGCTATATCTGCTATCTTTGTCATTCGAAACGCAAAGATAAGGAATTTCCCCTCTTCACTTATCACTCTTCACTTATCACTTTTCACTCTCCACTCTTCACTTATCCCTCTTCACTTTCCACTCTCCACTTATCACTTTTCACTTTCCACTTTCCACTTATCACTTTCCACTCTTCACTCTCCACTCTTCACTTATCACTCTTCACTTATCACTTTCCCCTCTCCACTCTTCACTTTTCCCTCTTCACTTTTCACACTTCACTTTTCACTCTTCACTTTTCACTTTTCACTTATCAATAATCATACGTCACATTGGCAATATTGATGCGGATGCCGCCGCCAATGTAGCTCTGATTTACCTTTGTATCGGTGGTTGTATGCCGGAGCGAACCATTCAGGTCAATAAAATAATTGTGGAAAAACTCGTAACTGGCATCCAGGTTCAAGGCCATCACTTTGGTACTGACACCCTGACCTATTTTGTTTCCGTAGTCCATTTCCCTGCTTTCGAGGGGTGCCAGAATGTTGCCACCCCAGTTATCGCCGGGTCGGTCATCGCCGTATTTAGTCATCATCATGCGGCCCTGAAGGTAAATTCTGTTGGTCGGCTTATATCGAGCTATCAGATTTATCTCCCTGAAATTGGCCCCCAGCGGATGTGCCAGTGGTTGGTTGTAGTTGCTGTAATTGGCCACGGAATACTGGGGAAGTCCCGGCAAAGTGTCCCTGTGTGCATAAGTGTATGGCCGTACGGCGTTGTATTCAGCTTGCAGGTCGAGGTGGTCGATACCCAGGGCATTGATATATTTGATTCCGATTTGACCTCCGAACTTATTGGCCCACCATCCGGACCTTTCTTTTACCTCAGATAGCTTAAATTCGTCCATAACAAACTGCCCGTACAGGGAAACAGCATTGACGGGGTTCCACTTGAGGTTTAGTCCCAGGAGCACGTTGTCGGGGCTGCCCAGAGCGTGTTCGACGGCTCGATAGAGGATGACGGGGTTGAGGTACTGGAACTCAAAATGTTTTTCTCTGGAAAACACTACCGTCTCAAAGAGGCCGATTTCAAATCGGTTATTGGGCTTAAAGGCCAGGTAATGGGTGGTGGTGTATTTTTTAGGCAGCAATCCGTCGCCTTGATTGAGGGGTGCTGTGGTCGGACTCATCTCGGCAAAAATGTTCTGGTACTGAAACTTCCAGATCCTGGTGTTGAACTTCAGGTAAAAGTACGGACTGCTGAAATCTGACAACAGCAGTGATCGAAAGCCATTGCCAATGAAGTGGTTGCCGTGACCAAACTCAATGTTAATGCTCTTGACCGGGTTGAAACCTACATAGGCCCTGGCATTAAAGAAGTCATATCCCTTAAGGCTACCGATGACTCCGGATTCGTAAGACTTCCAGTATCCCTGGCCCGGCAGTGCTGTAAATCTGGAAATCCTGTTTTCTACAAAATTGGTATAGTTTCGCTGGTTTTCCAGCAGCTGCGAAAAAATGTAGACCTTTTTGTCAATGTAGGCAGTGAGGGCTATCCCACGGGTATTCTGGAAAATGGTGCGGTCGTTTCCATTCTGGCTGGTGTACCCTACCTGGACAATGGGATTGACATACATATTGAAGGACGGTGTCTCAAGCTCCAGAAAATTGGACCTGCTTTTATAAAAATACTTCAGTAGCGGATCGCGGCGGTAGTAATCCTTTGAAAAAATATTATCCTCCTCGTCAGCCTCATTGTCTCCTTCTTCCACCACCTCACGGAAAAAACCCGTTTTTTCAAAACCCGATTTTTCCTGCACCGCCGATTTGACGGCATCTGTCAAAAATTCATACTGGTCTGATAGCACATGGGTCACATCGTACAGATCTTTGGCCGTAAGGCCGCTCTCATCGGTTATGGTTTTGAGAAATCCCACTACCTCTTTTTTATCCAGGTTGTTTATGCTGTTAACAAGTGTAGTGTCTGTCAGGCCCAGGATTTCAAGCCGGTCATAGGTATGGTAGGCCTGGTCTCCCCTTTGAATGTAGGGAGCCTGTCCAAATGCAAACCGCGAAAAAAGAATAAGAATGACAACGGCCAGGGATCTGTGTTGCATAATGTTTATTGTTTGGAATTTATTGGTACATGACGTAATCATCCTTATAAACCCACATTGGGCCTTCCGGTTTTGTCATATTTTGTCAACAATTTATCATTTCATTGGTTTCGGTCTCCCTTTCAAAATCCGGTTAAAAAATGTCCGTTTTTTACATGTTTTTTTGCACTTTTTTGGCCAAATTTTAACTTATAAACTGTAGCTTTTTTTTTGCTGACCGGAAGCTCTATGGATGGTGTATGGTTACAGTATGGGAAAGGTATGGGAAAGGTATGGATAGTGTATGGTTAGTGTATGGCAAAAAAATGGGAATTTTGACCGAAAAACGGCCTTGTTTTGACTAAAAAAGGCAGACTTTTTGGCTTTAAAAACTAAAAAATCTGCCTTATAAATTGGAGCACCTGTAAGCCGGATTCTGTACCGTACTTTCGTACGGTCTCTGTCATTTATCTGAGCTGCCTACCCCTTCTGACATGCATTGCTGCAACCCGGCCGGGTAAGCCGTGCCTCCCGTGAGAGGATCAGGATATACATGGCATTTCAACCCGCAAGGTTTGTCCTGTCCGTACATTGCTGCACCGACACGTGGGCTCTTACCCCACATTTTCACCCTTACCTCCTTCCTGCGGAAGCAGGCGGTTGTTTTCTGTGACACTATGCTGTACCATATTTTGTATGGCCCCACCCGTTAGGTGGTGCGGTACCCTACGTTGTCCGGACTTTCCTCCCCGCTTTCGGCGGAGCGACAGAGCGGTGTTCCGGTACAAAGATACGGGTGTTTTATCACTTCAGCCCGAAAAATTGTGCAGCCAGACTCCGTTTTACCGCCATCTGTACACAATAGCAATCAAAACAATGTCCTTGATTTGTTATAATATTAGTATATTTTATAATGTTTATAGTGTTACCTTTCAATTTTTTACTACCTTAGCGGCCGTATATGATGCAAAGATTAATCAAGCCGGTGGCTTCGTGGCTGGTTGTTGCCTTGGTCCTGATATCTGTCCTGCTGTTGTGGGTCGGAAACAGGTCGCTTACACATTCTGACCTCCTCAAACGCATTGAGCTCACCCTGGAGCAACGTCTAAGGCAGGATTCAGCCGTGATCTTCAGCTATTGGAACCATGCCCGGCATTCCAAAATCCTCAAAGCCCTGGATGACTCGCCTTTTTATATCGAGATCTTCAGCGGTGATTCAGTAGTTTACTGGACAGACAGGACTGAAGTCGGCAGACTACCTTCCGGCCACATGGTCAGGCTGATGGATTTAAAGCACACGGACGCAACTGCTGTAATAAGCCTTAACCCTGTGCAGTTGTCCGGACACAGTGATGTCACAAAAGTCCTGCCGGCTATGTCCGGCCTCAGAGCCTACATAAATACCGCAAACGATAGCACCATCCAAATACGAGGTCACCATTTGATGCCGGAAATCAGTACTTCAGGCCACCACTCCGTACTCTTGTCGGGTGCGTGGTGGTTTATATTTCTGGCTGTAGTGCTGCTGGCTGGAATGGCCGCACTTAACCGCATACCTTGTCCCAGGGCCTTCAACCGGAAAATATGCGGAAGCATTTTGGCATTGGTAATTTTGATTGTTTTCAGGCTGGTCAACAGTCTGACCCCTTTTAAGTCCCTCTTTGGCCAATCTATACTTACCAGGCCGTTTGGCAGTGGTCTGATCCTGGCAGAAGACCTGTCAGATCTTTTAGTCAACCTCGCCCTTTTTGTATTTATGGTCTGGAGTATGCAGATATCATCGGGTGTGCTAAGTAAAAGCGGAAAACACACATCTGCTCTGGCTTTTGCTGCCGGATTTTTTACATATACAGTTTTCGGGGCCAGTCTCCGGTTTATTGAAAGCCTGGTGATGATCCCCTTCGTCAACCTGGAGATAGAAGCCCTGCTGCAGTTTGACGTGATCAGTTACATTCTCATGGTATCATACGTAGTGCTAATGTTTCTGATCTTTCACAGTACCCAGATACTGTTTTCAGAAGTGGATAACCTCGGGATACCATCAGAACGCCGTTACCTGTGGATGGCCACCGGATGGATGGCGGGCATCACAGTGCTTTATCTTTTAGGGTGGCTCAATGTCCCAGTATGGATCCTGACGATATTTGTAGTAGCGTATTCACTGGTGATGGACGCTTATTGCGAAAAGAGGGAAAAAAAGATTACCTACCTGATCTGGTGGCTTATGATGTTTTCTGGTTTCCTTGCCATCAGCCTTTTTAATTTTGGGCTCAAGAAAAACATCCGCACCAGGTCACAGTTTATGCAGGATTACTACCACCAACCTTCAGATGAGACCCTGCGGCGTATGAACCAGCTCAGTGACAGCCTCATCGCGGGAGATGTCTTCAGCAGGATTGCTTCCCTGGATGCTCCCTCCAGGTTTGACCAACATGATCTGCATCAGTATATTTTTGGCACTGATTCGCTAAATCACTCCTATGCTGTAGAGCTGTTTGACAAAAGGACTGGGAGCACCCTGTTTAACAATCATTTTGCAGATTTTCACAAACTCAACCAGACCTATCTTAATTCCAGCCGCATAGCCAAAAACCTGGTGCATAATCCGTTTGAAAATTCATATCTGCTCAGGTTTGAAATAGCAAGGTCTGTACCTGCCAATACTTCATGGTACCTGTTTATCGTTCGCCGGGAGCCGGGGATATTTTCAGGGGGTCCCGGGCATGCTCACAGGGATTTTGGATATGCTGTATTCAGCGACAACAGACTGATCGAAAAGAAGGATGGTTTGCAAGCTTCGCCGGACCTGGCGGCCATTCAGGCTGCAGCCAAAAACAGCATCAATAATGGATACTCTTTTGTAGTATCAGAACAATCGGATCAGTACAGGATAGTTTCGTGGCAAAAAGTCTCGGGCCTGATCAAACCGATCTCACTATTTTCCTTTATTTTTACCCTGGCTGGCCTCCTTATCTTGATTCTGACCCTTATCAACACACGCTACGACTTCCTTCCGGAAAACCTTTCGCTAAAGTTTGGAGCCAGGTCTTCCCTTAAAACCAAGATACAGCTGGCCATCATTCTGCTCATCATTGTGACTTTCCTGATCATTGGGGCCATTACTGCCTTCTATTTTAAAAATTTAATGGAAGCCAACCAGAAACTCAGGCAAAGGGAAGAACTGGAAAGCATCGTCAATAACCTAAGGTCAGACATTCAGTATCTTGCCGACGACGAATCGTCACTTAATTACATAACCAGCAAGCTTAAAGACCTGGCCTATATTTACAATAAGGACCTCAGTGTATATGACCGCAGTGGCAGGCTGGCTGGCTTTACTTCTTCACAAAACAATAATATCAGGATACCATACAGCATCTGGAAAAGTACCAACTCAGACGGACATCAAGCTGACCTGACTACTGACACGGAATCCGGAAGGGACTATGTGCCTCTGTACCTGGCAGCTGACCGTCCATTTGCCTACCTCGGCGTGGCTCACCAAAACTTCAATACTTCTGCAAACATCCTAGATTTCCTCAGTACTATCCTCAATGCCTATATCTTCCTGTTTCTGATTGCCGGAGCCATTGCCATCACCATTGCCAATTCCATTACTCAGCCTCTTAGTATTCTTGCGGATAAACTAAAGAAATTTAAACTTGGAAAATCAAATGAACTCCTCGAATGGAAGTCAAACGACGAAATAGGTACACTGATTACAGACTATAACAACCTGACGCAGGAGCTGGAAAGGAGCGCAGGCCTCCTGGCAAAAACGGAGCGTGACATGGCCTGGCGTGAGATGGCAAAACAGGTAGCCCACGAGATAAAAAACCCCCTCACTCCCATGAAGCTCAGCATCCAGTATCTGGATAAGGCTACAAGGGAACAACCGGAGAAGGCGGGTGAAATGGTACCCAGGGTATCGGCCACTCTGATCGAACAGATAGACAACCTGTCACAGATAGCAAGCGAGTTTTCAAATTTTGCAGCGATGCCTCAGGCTACCAATGAAAAGGTGGTGCTCAATGAGATCGTGGAGACCATCCATGACCTGTTTCGCAAAAGAGAAGATATGGACATCAGCATGATCGAACCCATTGACGAGCTGTATGTGTTTGCTGACAAAAACCACCTGGTGCGGATACTCAACAACCTGCTTAAAAACGCCATCCAGGCCATACCCGACAACCGGCGAGGCAGGATCGAGATCGAACTCAAAAGGCAAAACAACGATGCCGTCATACGGATATCTGACAATGGCACCGGTATTCCCGACCATATGAAAGAGAAGGTCTTTACACCTAATTTTACAACCAAGAGCTCAGGTACCGGTCTCGGACTGGCGATATCTGCCAATATGATAGAGTCCTTTAACGGAAGGATATTTTTTGAAACCCGTCCCGGAGAAGGCACAGATTTTTATATATCAATACCTCTCATGCGGCTTGAAGAATACCTGTCAGACGAGTCCAGAGTCGAGCTCGAGGATTAGGTCAGCCCTTTTATTACATCTTATCAATCTTTATCTGGAGGCAAAGTTCCTTCAGCTGCTCATCGTGGATAGGTGACGGTGCGTCGATCATCATATCCCTGCCCTGGTTATTTTTGGGAAAGGCGATAAAGTCCCTGATGGATGACTGGCCATTCATAACGGCACATAACCTGTCAAATCCAAAAGCCAGGCCTCCGTGCGGGGGAGCCCCATATTCAAAAGCTCCCAAAAGGAATCCAAACTGTGCCTCTGCTTCCTCCTTTGTAAATCCAAGCAGGTCAAAATTTCTGGACTGCAATGCCCTGTCATGTATCCTGATGGAGCCTCCTCCTATCTCTGCCCCATTGATCACCATATCATAAGCGTCTGCTCTGAGGCTTTTCATAGTTTCATGGTCTCCGTCCATCATGCGTGAAATGTCCGCTTTTTTTGGAGAGGTAAACGGATGGTGCATGGCATGGAATCTCCCTGAATCTTCATCCCACTCAAGCAAAGGAAAATCCAGTACCCATAAAGGAGCATACTCTCCCGGCTTCATCAGTCCAAGACGCCTTCCCATCTCCAGTCTGAGTTCGTTAAGCTGCTTTCTGGTTTTTTCCAACTCGCCGCTAAGGATAAAAATAACATCCCCTTTTTCTGCCCCAAACTTCTGACCCAAAGCCAAAAGCTCCTCATCAGTATAAAACTTTCCTATGGTGGACTTAACTGAACCGTCTTCCTGGTACTTTACATACACGAGGCCTTTTGCCCCTATCTGAGGCCGCTGAAGCCATTCCGTAAGGTCTTTTAAATCCTTGTTGCTGTAGGATTCGGCTATGCCTTTGGCACAAATACCCACAACAAGTTCTGCATCATCAAAAACGCTGAATCCTTTTCCTTTGACGGTTTCATTGAGCTCGACAAACTGCATTCCAAAACGAAGGTCAGGCTTATCAGACCCATATAATCTCAGTGCTTCGTCGTAAGACATACGGGGAAAATCACCCAACTCCATATTCAGTGTGTGGCGAAACAAATGTCTCACAAGCCCTTCAAAAGTATTGAGAATGTCCTCGATATGAACAAATGACATCTCACAGTCTATTTGTGTAAACTCAGGCTGGCGGTCTGCCCTCAGGTCCTCATCCCTGAAACACTTGACGATCTGGAAGTATTTATCCATGCCCGCCACCATCAGGATCTGCTTAAAAGTCTGCGGAGACTGGGGCAAAGCATAAAACTGGCCCTGATTGAGTCTGCTGGGTACTACAAAGTCCCTTGCCCCTTCCGGGGTGCTTTTTATGAGGAATGGGGTCTCGATCTCCACGAAACCCTGTCCGTCGAGATACTTCCTGGTTTCCAATGCAAGCTTGGACCTGAAAATAAGGTTATTCTGTACAGGTGTCCTCCTGATATCAAGATAGCGGAATTTCATCCTGAGGTCGTCTCCACCGTCTGTGTCATCCTCGATGGTAAATGGCGGCACCTTGGATTCATTAAGCACGATAAGCTGATCTACATCGATCTCAATATCTCCAGTGGCCCGGTTAGGGTTTTTGCTGCTCCGCTCCCGTACCTTGCCGGTTGCCTGGACAACAAACTCTCTTCCAAGTTTTCTGGCCCTGGTAGTTAGCTCGGGGTTTTCATCTATATTGAAGACGAGTTGGGTCACCCCGTACCTGTCTCTTACATCCACAAAAGTGAGCCCTCCAAGGTCCCTGCTTTTCTGAACCCATCCCGAGATTGTGACCACACTGCCTGCATCACTTATTCTCAATTCGCCGCAATTATGACTCCTGTACATACCCTGTTTATATTTTTTCAGAGGACAAAGTTAATCCGAAAAGACACAAATCTGCAAAATTCAGAGAAGTTATGTGGATTAGAAGTCGTTTTCACAGGACGCCAACAAAATAGGGATGATGTGGTTTACCTGAGAAAAGTAACATTTCCTCTGGCCATGACCTCGCTGCCATCATGGTATCTGAGTATAGCAACCCAAACATATACCCCTGCCTGAACAGGCTTACCCCCATTAGTGCCGTCCCATCCGTAGGCTGGTTTGCCCGGAGGGAGGTCTCGGCCTTCAAACAACAGGCCTCCCCACCTGTCAAAGACCTGTAAACGGCTGATGGACTCAAGTGAATTCTTAAGGGGATAGATGGTAAATCTTCCGTTTGACTCCCCGTTACCTGAGAATATATTTGGAGCCAGATACCCTTTCCCTGGCCTCACTCTTACCAGAGTAGAGTCGCTTAAAACACACCCTTCGGTAGTAATCATGGTACAGGCAAAAGATGTGGTAACAAGGGGTTTTGCCAAAGGATCAGGGCAATTGTCGCAATCCAGTGCTTCGGATGGACTCCATGAGAGGTCGTTTATTTCGGAAGGCGGGACACTGGTCAATATCGTCAGACGCACA
Organism: Bacteroidota bacterium; assembly: GCA_019136675.1. Taxonomy (GTDB): domain Bacteria; phylum Bacteroidota; class Bacteroidia; order Chitinophagales; family Saprospiraceae; genus OLB9. The sequence goes on along the minus strand of JAGVTV010000007.1, from coordinate 15,687 downwards.
CTTTCGCCATAATTTATGAGGGTATCGGACATTGTCATCAGATAGATTTCCTTATGGGTATTTACATCTATTATTGTAGCTACCTCGCAGCCATTGGCATCCCTGGCTATCACAAGGTTAGATCCATAGTCCAGGATTCCACCCTGCAAGTTCAATGGTGTACCATTGACTTCAAGAGTGAAGGGTGGCGTACCGCCTTCTACGGAAATATCACTTATATCTCCTTTTTGTCCGGGGCATACAGGCTGCTCCAGAGTAAATCCAATGCTTACGGGTTTTGGCTGGCGTAAAATCCTGAACTGACGGCTATTCTGACATCCGTAGACCGTATCAATGACTACCAGCCTGTATATTCCGGTATCTGCCGCGACCACATGACCAGAAAAAACAGGCCCGGAATCAGGAAGATACCATGCCACCTTTAAGGCGGGCATAACTATGGCGTTTAACTCAACCAATGAATCTTTGCAGCCAATCACTGTATCGCCCTGAATGGAGTACAGAGGAAGGTCAAAATTTCTGACTATAACAATGTCTGTGCTGTCTTTACACCCGAAAATATTTGTTGCCACTACTTGAATAGCATTGCTGTTGCCTGCAAGCAGGCTATCCTGTACTACAGCTATCTGGTCCACTGTCCAGGTGTAGGTCACTCCGGGTTGGTGAAGTTTATTATACAGCCAGCGGACACTGTCCCTGCATGATATGGACAATGTGTCTGCCAGCAGGGCGGGAGGGTCGGTGTAGGCTTTTACTTCTACAGAAACAGTACTGTCACAACCAAATTTATTGATACCCTCCACCTGATAAGTGCCGGGCTGGAACACAGTGATGTTTTGGGTAGCAGTATCTCCGTTAAATAAATAAATGATGTCCTGCTGCCCTGCAATGGAAATAATTGCCTCCCTGTTTAAACATGTGATGTCTGTGGCTACGAGGGTAAAGGCAGGAGGAGATTGATCGGTTGCCGTGACCCTGACACTGTCATATTTTACACAACTTTCGCCAGCAAAGGCAGTAAAATAATACGTACCGGCACTTTGTACCCGAACTGTATCCCCAAATAGAGAACTGTATGAAAAATCCCCTGATTGCCAAATTAAACTGTCAATTCGTGCTAAAGGTGTAACGGTCAGCACTGCTCCGGGCCTCAGACATCCGATCTCGCCGCTTACAGAAACGTCATAACTTATCTGAAAATCACGGTAGGTGACTTCGATGGTATCTTTGCCAATACATGCATTGGCTCCGGCGGCTTCGGCTATGTAAAAACCGGCATCCAAAACTTCCAAAGAATCCCTGTTGGCAATGCCGCCACCCGGCAATGTCCAGGTGATATTACTGACATCCTGCTGATCAACCAAGGTAAGTACGGATACAGGATCGAGACAGTTTATGGTGTCCTGGCCAGCGATATTTATTATCGGCGGATCAGTATTACCCCGCACTGCAAATACAGCATGCTCCTCACACCCGGCATTGTTTGTAACAGTGACAGTATAATCCCCTGCCAGATTACTCCTTACAGCTATACTGTCTGATGGAGAAAGGATCATGCCGTCAGATGTTGACCAGTTATATACATACTGCCAGCTTGTGTCCGACGGAATAGCCATGAGCAATGCGGTGGGAGTAATACAATTTATCTCAGTGGTATCTAGTGCATTATCCAGATCAAACTTTCCATACGTGACAGTAAACTCACCTTCCTTCCGGCAGATCGGACCAAAAAATATATCGTCAATGGCAAAGTCATTGCCGCTGGTCCAGGTGTTCTGGTTGACTATGCAGATGTTTGCAGTGGTATTGACCCCTGATTGCCAGGTGGTGTAAAATTCCCTCCATTCGCAGGTGGTGGGCGTTAGATTAAGGGGCGACCCCAGGAGTGTGCCATTGATTGAAAACTGCAACACAGCTGGTGAAGCGGGATAAACGGAAGCTGCATAGGCCCTGAAAATATAATCAGTCGCTGCCTCAACAATTACCGACTGACACCATATTTTTTGCAGGGAGGCTGCCCCATTAACCACCATCATATTGCCACCCCCTGTATGGTCATTGCACGCCTGAAAGCCTGAATGAACAGCCAACGGATTTGTAACAACGCTGTAGGTGCCTTCGTTCCACAATTCCTGCTGAAAGAAAGGGATATTGTTTCTGAATGAATAGTCTGTGGTAAATCCGGTATTTCCGGATGTGAAACTTCCATTTACTATGACATTATCTGTCGCTGATGGCTCTGCAAATGCCGAAAACCGGAATTTTACAGTTTGATTTATCTCCGCTGACACTTCAAGGGACTGGGCCAATGTCAATCCCTTGTCATTGCTCCACTTAAACCCCTTATAGTCACCTGCGATGTCTGCCTTTAATGTAAGAACTGAAGGCTCACAAACTGTCATATCAGGTGGCAAGGTGATCGAAAATCCGCAATCCTGGGCAGTTATAACCAGTGGCATCAATACACAAAACAATGTCCAAAAAAGATATTTCCTCACTGTCTTAAAGGTTGATTGATATTGTTTCTTTACATTTTTATTCACTATACCAAAATAAAACACTTCCTTCAAATATTGTTCTCAATATTATAGACGAAAATTTGTCGATAAATTTACAGAATTGGTCAAATAAAAGCTTTGACACCCATATTAATCTTAGTCTGGCATGCAAATTAGACTATTTTTGCGATTTGTTTCAATTTATTATATGAAGGAGTTCCGGTGCATATTGGCTTTTGTTTTTCTTTTGTCCATCCCTGTGGCAGGTAGCTGTCTGACATCTGACTCCCTGAAAAACATCCCTGCCATGCGGCTTTCGGGTTCGATTTCTGTAGATGGTAAACTCAGCGAACAGATATGGATAAACGCAGAAAAAGCCACTTCATTTATACAAACAGAGCCTGTTCCCGGCAAACCGTCCAGCTTTAACACCGAGGTGGCATTTGTGTACGACAACAATGCGGTATATATCGGTGCAAAACTGTTTGATCCGGAACCCGAAAAGATCCTGCACGAAATGTCATTGAGAGATGACATCGGCAATGCTGACAACTTCGGTGTTTTTATTGACTCCTACAAAAGCGGACTCAACGGATTTATGTTTTATGTCACTGCTTCGGGTATTCAACTGGAGTCGGTAGTCACAAACAATGAAGATGATACCAACTGGAATGCCATATGGGAAAGTGCGGTTTCCATTGATGAGCAGGGCTGGAACGTGGAGATCAGGATACCATACTCGGCACTCCGGTTTCCGGCCGGTGACGACCAGGAATGGAAGGTGCAGTTTACCCGAGAGATCAGGCGATTCAGGGAGACTTCCTTCTGGTCTCCGATTGACCCTACCATAGCAGGATGGGTGCAGCAGTCGGGATTGGTCAGAGGTATAAAAAACATTAAATCTCCGGTCAGGCTGTCACTTACTCCCTATGTCTCCGGATATCTCAATACCACCTTTGACCCCGCCAGCCAGGACAATAAATGGACTTCCGGGACGGCATACAGTGCAGGCCTAGACCTCAAGTACGGAATCAACGACGGCTTCACACTGGATATGACGCTGATACCGGACTTCGGCCAGGTGATCTCAGATAAAAAGGTATTAAATCTGGGGCCTTTTGAGGTGTTTTTTGCCGAAAACAGACAATTTTTTACCGAAGGAACCGAGTTATTTAACAAGGGTCAGATGTTTTATTCGAGGCGGATTGGCGGACAGCCGCTGCATTACTTTGACGTATATTCTCAGCTCCGCGACGGAGAGAATGTAATATCCAATCCGGAGACCACACAACTCTATAATGCCACCAAAATATCAGGCAGGACAAGCAAGGGTACTGGTATTGGTTTTTTTAATGCCATTGTAGGCGAACAGTTTGCCACACTGAGGCATGAAAACGGTGCTGAAAGACGAATCAAAACCAACCCTATCACCAATTACAATGCCCTGGTAGTAGACCAGAATCTGAAAAACAATTCCTTTGTCAGCATTATGAACAGTAATGTCTACCGGCTGGGTGAAGATTATGATGCCAATACCACCGGCACATTTTTTACTTTCAAAACAAAGGATCAAAAATATTTTGTTTCGGGAAACGGGATACTTTCCAGGCAATTTTATGAGGAAAACACTGTCAGAGGCCACACCTACAATATATCTCTAGGCAAAGCCAGCGGTAACTGGACCTATGAGGCTGGTCACGGACTGGAGTCAGACCAATACGACCCCAATGACCTGGGCTTTCTCTACAGCCCTAATGAAAAGTATTATTACGTGTCCGGAGGTTACAACCAGTTTAAGCCAAAAAATCCCAAATTGCAGCAATTCAGCATCAATGCATTTACAAATTATGCCAGACTGTACAAGCCGGATGTATTTAATGATTTTTCCATAAACGTCCAGTCATTTGTGCTGTTCAAGTCAAGGTTTGCCTTTGGCCTGAATACCAGGCTGGAGCCATTCCTTACATATGATTATTTCGAACCCAGGACACCGGACTTCTCCAGGTTTTTGACATGGCCTAAAAACTACAGGTTCGGAGGGTTTGTGTCTTCTGATTACAGAAAACCCTTTGCCTTTGATATGGGTATCGGCCACAGGTTTTTTATCAATGATGTGCGAAAATATACCAACATAACCTTTGACCCCAGATTTAGGTTCAGTGACAAATTCAGCCTTTTTTTTAGTACCGCAATATCTGATATAAAACACGAGCCGGGGTATGTAGACCGATACCTTACACAGACGGACATCCCGGGCCTGGGGCAGGACGATATACTAATGGGTGTACGCAACAGGCTCATCATTGAAAACTCCGTATCAGGAAGGTATATTTTTAATAGTCTTATGGGAATAAATCTCAGAATCAGGCACTACTGGGACAAGGTCAGGTACCAGCATTTCGGCAGGCTGGATGAGGAAGGTTTTGTGTATACACTTCCTTTTGACGGCAAGGACAGGGATGGGAACCCGGTTTATGATCGAAATGTCAACATTTTTAATATAGACCTCCAATACAACTGGAGGTTTGCTCCAGGCAGCGACATCATCATAGTGTGGAAAAACCAGATCTTCAGCTCCGATGCTGAGTATTCAAGGGATTACCTTCAAAACCTCTCCGGCCTATTCGGGTCACTTCAGACTAATAACTTTTCGGTTCGGGTCCTGTATTACCTGGATTATCTGTATTTGTTTCCAAGGAAAAATCAGGAATCCTGACACCCTGCCTGACTTAGACAATGATGCGGAGAGCAGCAGGCAGGACTTCCACTACCGCATTCCCCCGGCCGAACACTTCGCCGTCAGCTTCCATCCTGTTTTGTTCGCCACGGATGGCAATCCGCACAGACCTGGCCGTGTGGTAAGTGATGCCGGGATGGCTGAGAACTTTACCGGCTTTGAGGTTAAAGAAGTTTGAAAGATACGCCCATAAGGTTACATCTCCGACTACGGTAAGATTCAGCAGACCGTCAGCAGGATCAGCCCCCGGATGTATCACTACACCTCCGGCAAACGTACTGCTATTGCATATGGCTGTCATCATTAGTTTTCCGTGATATATCTCATTTCCGTCACAGATTATGGTAGCCTCCGGCTTTGAAAATCCAAGAAACGACCGGACAATGGATATAGTGTAGGACAAGCTCCCGGGAAGGCCCCATTTCCTTTGCTCTCCAAACAAAGTTGCCGTATACCCGCCCAGGCCTATATCGGCGATATTTAAAAAGTACCGCTCCTGCTGACTTCCCTCATATCTGATCACGGCCGCATCATAGCTACGGAACTCCCTGCCCAGGATCGACTTTTTAAGCCTTTCGAAAGTGAATACCGCATGCCGGGCCCTGCAGAAATCATTGCCCGACCCGTTTGGTATAAGGACAAGGATAATGTCGGTCCGGCCCGTCTTCAGGATACCATTTACCACTTCATTAAAAGTGCCGTCTCCACCGATGGCCACACACATTTGCATGCCACTGCACGCAGCCTTCTCAGCCAGCTCGATGGCATGTCCGTGGTATTCTGTCCGGAAAATGGTTGTCTCGTCATACAATGACATGATTTCCCGGTCTTCCATCAATTGCCTGATACCGGGTGACAGTTTTTTAAGCGAATTTATGATAAATACCAGTCCTGACTGCATTTCCAAATTTACTGCCATTGTGTCCAAATCATATCCAACCTTGATGCAGGTCAGATATTGCTATGCAAAACTACATTATTTTTGAACAAAAGATAGCCCGGTCCTTATAGCTACAGCAGAGTTAAACCATGTGTTAAGTGCATATTAAGCTAAAGCCCCGAACAAATGAGCAAATTGAAAAAAAATATAATTGGGCTTGTGGTTTTGTTGGTGCTGCCATTTCTGAATTTTTCGCAGCAGCGGGACACTGTTGTCCAAAAGGAAAAAAGCCATATTCTCGTGCCTTTGGCTGAAATAATGGTGTTGAATGCCGGGGTAAACCGTTACAACTATGTCCTTAGGGGAAAAACCTGGGCCAAGGTCAGTCCGTCATCCTGGTGGATCAACTTAAAGCGGGGTTACATGACAGATGGAGACAATTTTACAGCCAACTGGATGGCACACCCACTGCACGGTTCGTTTTTCTATTTGTCAGCGAGGACCAATCATTACAATACCTGGCAATCCATCCCTTACCTGGTAGCAGGAAGTTTGGTTTGGGAGTTTTTAGGTGAGTCGGAGCCTGCCAGCAGCATTGATGCCTATACCACCAATCTTGGGGGGTTTTATCTGGGAGAGGTCACCTATCGTCTTACCGACTACATATGGAACTACCCCGGGAGCAGGCGTTACAGGTGGCTGAGAAACACTTCCGGCAGCCTTCTTAACCCGATGGGTGCCTTTAACCGCTTTGTTTTAGGAAGGGGGATACCGCGTACACCATTATCAGCGATTCCTGCACAGTTGACGCTTTACGGCGGACTTGTTCCGTTTGCGGTCGGTTCAAATTTTGATTTTCCCGGCTCAGGTACATTTATAGCAGCTGAAGTCCATTATGGAGACATGTTCGGTCCGGGTGTCGATAATTTAACACCTTTTGACTACTTCAGGCTTAATTCATGGGTCAACTTCCCGACAATGGATGACGGTGGTAAAAATTCTTACTTCAACCTGTCGTCAGATGCGGTCATCCTTGGCAAAAAACTGGGGGATCAGCCTGACGATATAGATGTTGTTGCCCTCACACAGCATTATGATTATATACACAATAATGTGTTTAAACTGGGCTCTATTGTCCTCACAGGGGACTGGTCATGGCAAAGATACCTGGGGACCACCAGACTGACGGGAGCAACAAGATTGGGTATGGTGATCTTTGGCAGCGGAAATTCGGAAATGGTAAAACCGGTTTATCCGGATATTTTTCCAAAGTTTGAGCGTGATTATATTTACGGACAGGGTTGGGTAGGCGAAATTGAAGGTATGATTCACACCCGGCATTTTGGGACCCTGGGTGGCAACCTGAGCCATTTTGTCATTTACTCCAAATCACAACCCAAAGGAGTGGAAAATCTGGACCTTATGAGGGCACGATATCTGTATCCGGCAGGACGGAATCTGATCATGGGCCTTCAGTTTGATTATTACAGCAGACAGGCTTCCTACCCTCATAATTCAGATGAGTCTGTTAAAAACAAACAGTACAGGGAACTAAGGCTTATAAGCGGTTACCGGTTTTAGGGATAAGAAAAAGACATACTTTTCCGAGATGCCGTTGTAATTAAGTCAACTTGCCGGACTAGAAAAAAAGGTCCTGATTACTTTTTTGAATCCAGTTCCTTCATGTTTTCCTTAACCTCTGATTCAATGCTGTTTTTGGCATTGTTAAATTCCTTGATGCCGGTACCCAGCCCTTTCATGAGTTCGGGAATTTTTTTGCCGCCAAAAAGGACCAGAATGATAAGCCCGATCACCATCAGTTCCTGGCCGCCGAGCCCAAATACTAAATTGAACATTTTTAATTATTTATATGGCAAAAGTAATGCTTTAAATCTATATAAGCAAACCTGAGACCCTGTGTACCCACTGGCAAGTCTGTAATTAACAAAAATTTACACCTTTCATTTTTGCCGCGGCTTATATTTGGATGCATCCAAAAATTGCTGGCTGTCTTTAAATTCTATCAGCTGCCTGACCGTGGTCTCCGGATGCCTTTCCATATAGGCCCTGACGATCTGCCATCCCACATAGTTGGCGGTGCGGCCCGGAGCTTCCGGAGGCATATTGGGGCTGTTGGGACTGGGGTTGATGTATTTACCCATTCTGGCCAGAGATGTTTCGTAAAACAACTTTTCTGACACAAAATATGACCACATCTGCAACTCATGCTCTTTGCACCAGTCCAGTTGGTCTGCCGTATACTCCATAATCACGGTATCTTGTTCTGCAGGCATGAGCAGTTGTGTAATATAGAGGGCCTTGCCATTGTGTATCATCAGATCAATCATCCTGTGTCCGGGTGGCTCCCCGATCAGGTCATTTACATAGATATCTGCCACTTTTTTGGCTATGTGGTCTCTGTTCCATGTCCTGGTGATGTAGTCAGAAAAATTATTGTTATCGGGATCTACCGTCTTGTAGTTAAAATCCGGATCCAAAAACATATCCAGGCCAATGGCGATGCCGTCCCTGCCACCGTCATCTTCAAAAATGAACGCCTGATATCCAAAACCTGAAACAAATGTATAAAAGTCCGGAATCTGCCTCTTATCGGGAAAATAATACTTCCAATGCCTGAAAAAATCCTCAAGCCGCCCCTTTATATCGGTAAGGTCCCTGTATTTTTTTTGGGTCAAGTCCAATACATTGGCAAAGGCTGTATCCGCCATGGACTCCCTGATCAAACCCGTCAGGCTGTCGAGGTCCTGCCCCCCATAGCCCGGAAACACTTCCCTGAAATACAGGGAGTAAAATGCCGGGTGCTCCCTCATCAGCATCCCAATATCCTCTTTGGTACGAATGCCGGCAAGTTTATCCTCGGTCCTTACGATCCGGACCGATACAGGGACAGATGATACATCCGGACCCAATGGCTTTTGCTTGCATCCTACTACAGTCATTAGCCCTGCCAGACAAATAAGAAACTTGGTACCTTTCATGTTAAACTTCACACACTGTCAAAAACAATGTAAACGTCATCAGCAACCTGAATGTTATGTAATAAGTGCAAATTCCTTACTTCCGGATTCATACTGTACCTATAGACAGTTTACCCTGTATATCTTCCGTTGAGATTAACACCAAAAACCCTTAGCTTTGCATCATTATGATACAGGCAGGATTAAAATTTCCTGTTTACCAATAGATATGAGTCAATTTTTTAAACATACTTTTTACCTGATCTGGATTACTTTGGTTATTTCGTCCTGTAAAGAAGAGATCTCCAGGAGTTTTGAGTCCAGGCCCCTGGCACTTGGCAGGATCAATGATGTGGTCATACTTTGTGATAAGCAGACCTTTGAAGGTCCTGTCGGGGACACGGTATCCTGGTATTTTGAATCTGCTTATCCGGTATTGCCGGCGGAGGAGCCTATCTTTGACATACGGCACATGAGCCCCGAGGACCTAGCCGCCCGGCCTTTGAAGCGTGAAATGAGGACGTTTGTACTGGTAGCTGATGTTTCGGACACTGCTTCTGCCACCACTAAAATGCTGAGGGAAGATTTGGGACAGGAAAAATATGACAAAGCCGTCACCGATCCATCATTTACCTCCCTGGTGGGTCAGGACAAGTGGGCCCGTGACCAGATGATCATCTATATCTTCGCCAATGGTACTGAAAAGCTTGCAAGAGCCATCCGGGATAATTTTCCCTCCATTGCCAAACGTATCAACCAGCACGACCTGAAAAATCTGACAGCTACTGTTTATGGGATCAAGGAACAGAATTTCGAACTCTCTAAACTGGTGCTCGACAGTTTCGGCATGCAGTTGAGGGTGCCTGGCCTGTATAAAAAAGCCATACAGAAACCCAATTTCCTGTGGCTTAGGCTCGACGACAAGGAGATGAACCAGAGCATCGTCATCCGCAGGTTTCCCTATACGGATAAGAGTCAGTTTACTAAAGACAATATCATCCGGCTTCGCAATGAGTACGGACGAGAATTTATACACTCAGGCTTTGCCGATGCGTACATGACCACCAATACCGAGGACCTTCCCGCCTATGAATACACCTACACCCAAAACGGAGTGTATGTCCGTGAGGTAAGGGGTATCTGGGAGATGGAAAACGATTTTATGGGCGGTCCGTTTATCAGCTATCTCCTCCTTAATGAGGCCGCCGGCGAGGTAATCTTTATCGATGCCTTCGTGTTTGCACCCGGCAAGGAAAAAAGAGATTATGTGCAGCAGCTGGATTGTATAGTCAAAACTGCAAAGTTTCCGGGAGTAGTCAGGAAATAACCCGGACATACATGTTATCAAAAATTACGTTAGTTTTGTTACCTGTCTTAAAAAATGGCAATAAAACTGATGAAACACCCAATCCTGCTTTTGATATCCATGTTTCTAATAGGGTATTCAGCCCAAGGCCAGTCTGATGGCCCTATGGTAGAGAAGGAGTGGAAAAATATCCTATCTCAAGCCAAAAAGTTTAAAAATGAACGGATTATTAGCGATTACTTTGACAATGCTTCTGAAAATCAAAAATCAGATACGACATTCCGGGCATCCTACTACAAGGCAAAATTATAATATTTCACTTCGGTGGCAATAAAAAGACTTAAGCAGCTTCCCAAAGCCTCAATCTTGCAAGATTCCGCTTTTTTACAATTTACACAGGATGCTGAATCTTATATTCTGCTATGTCCAAAGTGCATTTTACATACTGATTTTGGTTTGATTAATGTGTTTGAATATCTGAAAATAGCAAGTGTTTTTCCTTCAGAAAAGAGACGTTTTCTGGAAACCGCTGGTATAAAATATTCAACCACAGGACCTGCTATCGGATATAACTACACCTATTCGGGCAGACATTGGGCTGGTCTACGATTCTCAGTTTTCAGCATGTATACACCCGGGTTCAAATTAAGGTACCTTGAGGAATCGTATAAAAGCAAGGGCTTTATGGCACACTTTTTAGAGTTTGGATACAATTTCGGATTTCAAAACAAAAATCAACAATTTCTTATAAGCCTTTTGCACACTCAGGAACCTGTGTTTGTAAAATTATTCCAACTGGGGCTTGAAAAAGGAAAGTCTGAAAATTCAGCATGGTTTTACAGGCCTGAATTGGGGATAGGTCTGAAAGGCTTTTATTTCAGTGGAGGATACCAATTCATTTTTAACAAAAAGCACAGAGACTTAGTAGATAAATGGTTTCTATCCATTGGGGGTTGTGTGGTACTCGGCAAGTCTAAGTATCCGGATTAATCATATAACCCTTCACTTACTCCCTCCTGGTTTTTATTGAATTTCAATTAGTTATAATCGCAAGTAAAGGTTGTAAAACCAGCCCGGCCTCATTCTCTCTCTATCTTAAGCCATGGGTGGTCTTGTTCCAGTCGGAAAATATCCTCCTGCAGTTTAGCCAAAAACGATTTGTGTTCAGATGTATCAGGATTAAAGGGCCTGTGGCCGAGACCCTCAAGCACCTTGCCGATGCTTTTCACCAGAGCCCGCGTTTTTTCATCAAAATAATGGTCACAAAACTTTTCCCAGATGTAGTCTATGGCCTGCTCATTGGGGTGGATAAGGTCCTGTGTATAAAAGCGGTAATCCCTCAGGTCGTCCATCACCCATTCATACGCCGGAAAGTAGGACACATTATCAAAGGTTGAGCAAAGGATATCAACCGTCTCAAATAGTCTGGCCTTGCTCCTCATGTTTTCGATGAGGCCGTCCCTTACGTGCCTTACCGGACTTACTGTCAGTATGATCCTTATAGCCGGGTTTATTTTTCTCAGTTGATCAAAGGCAGCAGCGAGAGCCTCTGCCCCTTCCTGTGCAGGTACCGTTTGACGGGCAAATTCAGATGCCGGCAGCTTATGGCAGTTGGCCACTATGTTTCCTGTCCTGTCCCATTTGTACACGATGGAGGTGCCCAGGGTAACAAATAAAAATTTTACCCGACGGAGACACTCTCCCGCTTGTACTATGGCACCATTTATGCCCTCTGCTGCTCTTTCGCGGTCAGGACTACCCAGCGAACTGTGAAAATCCGGATGAACCCAGATGCCGGAAGAAAAGATCAGGTTTTTATTATCCACGATACCCGCACCGGCAGCATAATCCAATAGTCTGGCAATGGATACAGGATTATAGACCGTACCAAAAGGATGGGTAATGCCTGTAAATTTATATTTTTGCAACCGATCTCCAATATTGATCGAAAAGCATGAGCCTATCAGCATCACACCGTCTGTATGGCCTATGCTGAATCGGGATGGAGGAATATTGAGCTCTGTCCGGAATTTCATCTCTGTTGCGAAACACAAAAATCAGGCTGTAAATATGGGATTATTTTCCAGATTCTTTGAAGTAAAAAATAAATTGCCCGATCCGGAGATCCAGTTCGGCAGGTTTTCCGATACTTACAAGGACGAGGCCAAGTATAAAAGCTGGCAAAAAGCCGTTGACCTGTTTGACAATGAAAAATTTCTTGACAGCTACGAATATCTGCTCGATTTCCTGAAAGACGACCAGAGAAAAAATGTAACCTTTACCAGAAAAAAAGGAAAGCTGGCATTCAGCCTGTTTCAGGGCTCAAAGGTCATCATCGGAGAGGCCGACTTCAGGCATTTTATGGCAGAGGCCAGAATCGTCAGGGCTCCGCAACCAAGTCTCGGGCTTATGAGGAAGGTCCTGGAAAAAAACTTCGACCTCAGATACTCGAGATATACCCTGGACGACGAAAACAACCTCTGTCTGAGGTTTAACACATTTGTAGAAGACGGATCACCCCAGAAGATCTATCAGGCCCTAAAGGAACTTGCCACAGAAGCTGACCGTAAAGATGACGTACTGCTTACAGAGTTCAGTGAGCTCAAACCCATAGATTTTAACCATACCAGGCAGTTGCCGGCTAAGGAAAAGAAGATCAAGTACAGGTATTTTCATGAAAATGCCCTCAAGGTCATAGATGAGATAGACCACGGAAAGCTGAATGCTTACGTCTATCCCGGAGGTGTCTCCTTCCTGATTCTCGACTATCTCTACCGAGTCGATTATCTGATAAAGCCCGAGGGCAAAACCATGGAAACTGTACTCGAGTGTCACGAACTGTTCTTTAACGATAATTTCCTGACAGTCCATGAAAAAAACAAGGAAATCACCGGCAGAATACGGGAATTTACAAAAATCGAAGCGGCGGACTTCAATAAGGAACTGTACGAGGTAAATTCTACCTTCGGACTGTCCATGCCGGAAGGTCACCAGCGGTTTGTGGAGATCGTGGATGCCCAGATCAATGACTTTGACTGGTATTATCAAAATAAGTATATGGCTTACGCCAATGCGATCTGCGGTTATATGGCAGGCTACTCGCTGTATTCCTATGCCCTGCCAGAACCCACCCGTGCCCTGCTGCACCTGTATTATATGATCAACGACAACGAATATTTTACTTCCTTAGGTTTCGGTGAGAATTACCTGAAAAACGGTGTACCTGACAAAAAGGCAATTACCACGGCCATCCGTGAAATAATCAAAAGTTACTCTGACGGCTACAGCGGCCTCATTGCCGACACCAAAATACTGCTCTACGATGACCTCGCCATTTTTAGCAAAAGCTATATGATTATGGTGAGAAACCTCAATTATACGGAAGACTGATGAACTCCAGGGAAATCATATCTCACTACGAAAATGTGATCATCCAGATCGCCACGCCGTACAGCACGGGTACGGGATTTTACCTCCGCGGGGCCAACCTGATTATCACCAACGAACACGTGGTGCGGGGCAATAAAAAGGTGGTGATCGCGGGTCATAGCTTTAAGAAGCAAATGGTACCCGTAGTGTATATGGACACACGGTACGACCTGGCTTTTATTTCGCCACCTGAGGGACATGATATGCCGGAGATAGAGCCCGGAACTATGGACGATACTGACGAAGGTGACAGGGTGATAGCCATAGGGCACCCCTTTGACCTGAAGTATACCGCCACACAGGGTATCATTTCCAGCCTGTTGCATAAAGAAGGAGATATCAGCTACATTCAGCACGATGCGGCCCTCAATCCCGGAAACAGCGGCGGCCCGCTGGTGGACCAAAACGGCAGGGTCATCGGCATCAACACATTTATTATAGAAAACGGCAACAGCATAGGTTTTTCGCTGCCTGTCTATTATATAATCCAATGCCTGGAAGAATTCAGAAAAGGCAACGGAGCCAGCGGTGTACGGTGTGCTTCGTGTAAGCATATTAGCTTTGAAACCGGTGCCCAATCCGAAAAATATTGCCCGTCATGCGGTGCAGCCATCACCCTCATCTCCCATATTCATGACTACGAGCCATACGGCATATGCCAGACCGTGGAGGAGGTTATCTCACGCCTCGGCTATGATGTGGACCTGACAAGGAAAGGGCCCTATTCTTGGAAGGTGCAGAAAGGAAGTGCAGATGTAAACATCTCCTATTATGAAAAGACCGGACTGCTGATAAGCGATGTATACCTGTGCACACTGCCTGATCAGGGCATGGAAGAGCTTTATTACCACCTGCTGAGGGCCAATCACGGACTCGAAGGTATCTCCATATCCCTCAGGGACCAGGATATCATCCTTTCGCTGCTTATCTTTGACCAGTTTATCAATAAGGAAACCATGCACAGGCTTTTTGAAAACCTGCTCACCAAAGCAGATGAATTGGACAATTATCTGGTTGCTGCATACGGAGCCCGATGGAAAAACAGGAATTGATAGTTGCTCCGGATTTGTTAATTTTAAAATTTTTTCAGCTAAATATTTTCACTAATAAAAAGAAAACCTATTTTTACCTTCCATTTTCAATGTAATTCCGGCATTTTAATAAATCGTTTTAATCATTTATTTAATATGAACAATCTTGTTTCAAAAATCGGTGTATTAATTTTTGTGCTTTCGTCTGTGTTCGTAAGTGCCCAGGACATACATTTCACCCAATTTTATATGTCCCCGCTAAATCTCAATCCGGCCATGACCGGCGTGATGAACTGCAAGACCAGGATGATAGCCAATTACCGGAATCAGTGGGCTGCCGTCCTTGCAGCCAATGCTTACAACACTTACTCTGTCTCCTATGACCAGAAGGTACCGGTAGGCAGGGAGGATTACTTTGGCATCGGTGGATCGATCTGGGGAGATGTGGCCGGTGAGTCCAGATTTGGTACCACACAGGGCAGACTTTCACTGTCTTACAGCAAAAAAATGGCCGGTTACCGTAAAAAAGCATCATATCTCGTGATAGGCGCTGATGCCGCCCTGACCAACAGGAGCATCTCTCAAAACGACCTGAGGTGGCCGTCACAGATCACTGCTCAGGGTTTTGACCCTGCACTTCCGTTTAATGAACCCAATTTTACAGATACCAATTTCCTTTATCCGGATGTTGGGGCAGGATTGCTTTGGTTTAGTATCATCGACAATTATACCAACTGGTATGTTGGGGCAGCCATTGCTCACCTTAACAGGCCTAATGTTTCCTTCCTGGGCGAGACAGTAAATCTCTACAGTAAGTATACTATCCAT
>JAGVTV010000034.1 GCA_019136675.1 Bacteroidota bacterium | reverse complement strand
ACTTCTACCGACCAGGTTACAGTGTTGCCAAATCAGAATGCCACCTTTACTTTTGACGACTACTGCCAGGGAGCAGCCAATGGCCCAACGGGTATAATCACCCCGGGCGGGACGTTTTCGTTTAATCCCAATCCAGGTGGAGGGGTGACTATAAATCCGTCTACAGGAGTAATCACTGGTGGCCAGCCGGGAGCGACCTACACTGTTCAGTATACGACTCCCGGACCATGCCCCGGAACGTTTACTGACCAGGTTACAGTACTACCAAATCAGAATGCCACGTTTACTTTTGCCGACTATTGCCAGGGAGCCACCAACGGACCTACGGGCATAATTACCCCGGGAGGTACATTTTCGTTTAATCCGAATCCCGGTGGAGGTGTGACTATAAATCCGTCCACAGGAGTAATCACAGGAGGACAGCCTGGAGCGACTTATACCGTTCAGTATACTACGCCCGGCCCGTGCCCCGGAACGTTTAACGACCAGGTTACAGTGTTGCCAAATCAGAATGCCACCTTTACTTTTGACGACTACTGCCAGGGAGAAGCCAATGGCCCAACGGGTATAATCACCCCGGGCGGGACGTTTTCGTTTAATCCCAATCCCGGTGGAGGTGTGACCATAAATCCATCCACAGGAGTTATTACAGGTGGTGTGGCAGGATCCACCTATACGGTTCAGTACACCACACCAGGTCCTTGCCCTGGCACAAACACGGAGTCTGTCAGTATCCTTCCAAATACAACTCCGACATTGGGGCCTTTGGGCCCCTATTGCTCTACACAAGGCAATACCGCTCTTCCTTCCAGCCAGGACGGCATCACGGGCAACTGGTCCGGACCAGGTGTGGCCGGCAATCAGATAAACCCCTCGTTCCTGGGACCAGGTCTGTTTACACTTACATTCACGCCTACTCCGGGACAATGTGCCAGTTCAAATACCATAGAGATTGAGGTGCAACAGAGTCCCTCCGGAAATCTGGTGGGTTCGCCAGTTCTTTGCCCGGGTGAATGTGGTGCAGTCGGTTTTCAGTTTACAGGTGGTACAACCTTTAATGTCACGCTTAATTTTACTGCAGGATTTTTTAATCAGACATTTACCATTCCCGGAGCTACCAGTGCTACTCTGCTGAATATGTGTTACAACAATGGCATACCTTTTGACCCGACCACAAATACTATCAATATACCACTGATTGTTCCAGCAGGCAACTACACACTTAATCTTATAAGCGTATCCGCTTCAGGAGGAGGGCCTTGTGCCACCGGAACAGTAGGCTCTCCAGGCTCAATATCCGTTACCCTTGCACCTGTGCCACCGGCAAGCCCTGCCAGTATAAGCCTGTGTGACCTGAATCAAAACGGGCAGGAAAACTTCAACCTCACTTCCGTAAATTCTACTGTAAATAATGGAATAGGAGCTAACACAGTATCATGGTACTCCGATATGGCAGCCACAACTCCCATTGCCAATCCATCAAACTACGTTTCCGGTAATGGCACCGTGTATGCCCAGGTATCCAATCCATCCGGATGCTCCATAGTCGTTCCTGTCACCCTGTCTCTAACTCAACCTGTGGCTCTTACACCTGGCGGATTTACAGCATGTATAAACGCAAATCAGTTTGCTTTGCCTGCTTCAGTGTCAGGTGTTGCTGGTCTATGGTCCGGGACGGGTGTGGTTGGCGGTGGAACCGCCTTTGACCCTGCAGGACTTCCTGCCGGAACATATCCCATTACTTTTACGCCTTCAGGAAATGTCTGTTATTTGCCAGGAGTTGCAGATGTCATGATCATTTCTGCCGGTCCTGTCCCCTTGGCTAACCCGATTGAGACTTCTTGTCCCGGTGAGGGCACCATCACCTTAGCCACGAATCAGGGAGGTGTTAACGGCACGTGGTCGGGAAGTGCTTTTCTTTCCGGCAATGTTTTTAATGTGGCTGCTTCAGGTCAGGGTTCATTCACCATAACCTTTACCCCTTCTATGTCGGCAGCTTGCCTCACACCAAACACAACCTTGGTGGTTGTAAACCAAAACATAACGCTGAATCCGGTAACTTTTGCCAATGTGTGTCAAAACGGAAGCCCGGTAAATCTGGGCAATACCATACAGGGATATACAGGTACATGGTCTGGCAATACGCAGGTCATAGCCAATGTGTTTAATCCTTCGACAAGCCCGGGAATATATCCTTTGACCTTTACCCCGGATGATAACTGTGCCGTTGGATTTAATACGACTATTGAGGTAACAGCACCTGTGGTGTTGACTGCTCCAGCTTTAGGGCCCACCTGCGTGACCGGGTCTAACATAAATTTGCCGGCATCTGTTTCCGGCATTGCGGGAACTTGGAGCTTTAACAGTGTTCCGTTGACGGTATTTTCACCCGCTGTTTTTGGCCCGGGTACGTTTAATCTTGTTTTTACACCTGCTACAGGTGCCTGTGCCACAGGATTTACGGCTCAAATCTCTGTAGGCTCTTTCACTGCTGGCATTGATTCAACCCAAAACATATGTAAATCTACAGCGGGTGTGACAAACCTGGCCAGCTACCTCAGCACGGGAGCAACATCGGGCGGATTATGGTATACCGGGGTAAATCCCGTAGCCGACCCTGCCAATTTTAATCTTGCAGGCTTACCAGGAGGACTTAACACACTAAGTTATATACTGAATGATCCGACCTGCGGGCGGGACACTGCCCTTATCAGATTTAATGTGTCCTTGGCAAATAATGCAGGCAACAACGCACAGTCGACTCTCTGTGAGACAAACGCAGATGATGTCAACTTTGGAGCATTGCTGGCAACTTCTGATCCTGGGGGTCAATGGACCCAGCCTGGCGGAACCAGTGTGGACCTGAGCAACCTGTCCAGTGTGGACCTGTCCTCCCTTGCCCCGGGCAACTACCTGTTTTCCTACATTATTGCTGCTGACCAATGTCCGGCGGATACTGCCTCTCTCAGCTTCACCATCAGACCTTTTAATGCTGCTGGCAGCGACGTTCAAGCTTCGGTTTGTCTGGGGTCTGCTATTGACCTTAAAGATATATTAAACACAACTTATCTCGGAGGTAACTTCCTCAATCCCAATAATGTAGCCGGGCTCACCGGCAGTGTATTTTCAACCTCAGGGTTGACAGCCGGTCAGTACACATTCAGATATGTAGCCGTCAATCAGACCCCATGCCAGCCCGATACAGCCAATATTACTGTAGCACTCGTGTCAATGGTAACTGCGGGGGTAGATATCAGTGATTTTTATTGTCAGGGACAGGACATCATTCTCGCTGATTTGCTTTCTCCTCAGGCATCAGGGGGTGGGAAATTTTACATCAACAGTGTGTTGGTGCCTAATGGTGTCATTAATAACCCCGGGCCGGGAAATATTAATGTGTCCTATGTTGTAGGGGATGGTGTATCATGTCCAAAAGACACTTCCTACATATCGCTTGGGCCTGTGACTAAGCCCAATATCGGTTTACCACAAATACCTGATTTTTGTGAAAATGACTGCAACACCCTGACACTTAGCCACAACATTCCCAATGGAGGAAAATTGTATATATCGCTTAGGGTCGGATCGGGAGCGGTATACCGCAAAACAGAAGTTTCGACGGGTGCGGGCCAGGTTTCTCTGAATATCTGTACCGCAGCTTCCGGACCATTTTCGATTACTTCAATACCTGTTGGACAAAGTTTTACTTTCTCAATTGACAGCGTGATGCTATCTGAAGGAAGCTGTGTTTTTGGCTACAGCCAAAGTGTGACATTTGTATCCAAAAAGTTACCGGAAAGGATGTTGAATCTCTCTCTTTGCCAGGGAGAAACGCTCATTGTAGGCCCGGATGTATATTCAGAATCAAAACCTACAGGCACAACTATTATTGCATCCGCAAATCCTGCCCTTTGCGATAGTTTGATTAAGGTTAGCCTCACTTTCGTAGCTCCTTCAGCGGAGACAAAAATTGACAGGACCACATGTGACCAGAATTTTTCGGTAACGGTAGGAAACGTGACTTTTAACCGGCTGAATCCTGTCGGCTCCGTTCTGCTGAAGAACAAAGGAGGGTGTGACAGCCTGGTCACAGTAAGCCTTTCGTTTAAAAACTTTTCAACAGGCTCATTCATTAGATCCACCTGTGATCAGAACGCAACATATACAGTGGGCAATCAGACTTTTGACATCAACAGGAAACAGGGTATGGTTACGCTTGCTGGTGCGAGCGTTTTTGGCTGCGACAGCATCGTGGATGTTAAGATCACCTTCCTTTTACCTCCAGTTAGATCCTTGACTCAGAAGACATGTGATGATGCTTTTACCCTTACCGTAGGAGGAAAACTTTTCAACAAACAAAACCCATCAGGCCAGGTGGTTATTACCGGAGGTGCATCCAATGGTTGTGACAGTACAGTAAATGTAATGATCGATTACCTGCCAAAACCGACCGGAACCGAAAGCATTTCTACGTGTGACCAGAATTACAGTGTTACCATCGGGGGCATCACCCTTAATAAAGACAACCCTGTAGGTATTGTTAATTTACCTGGTGCTGCTGCCAATGGATGCGACAGCATAGTCAATGTGAAGCTGAATTTTACTTTGTTTGAGGTGTCTGAGATCCTCACCTACAATTGTGACGGCAGCGATGCCATCCTGACCATAAACCTCAGTTCTCTTCCAGGTCCGTTTGATATTTTTGTGGATGGAAACAAAGTTGCCCAAGGCCAGAATCTGCCTTTTAACAGGCCGGTCAGCCCAGGTAGCCATTTAGTCGAGGTTGTTTCACCGGAAGGTTGCAGGGATAGCATTCAGGTAAATGTAGATGACACTAACGCTCCTTCTGTTGAACTCACCCAAGCCCCAAACTCTGACGGATCTGTCCAATTAAATGTAGTGGCTCCGGCCAATGTATTGTATAACCTGGCATGGAATCCTTCCTCATCCCTGTCCTGCAATGATTGTCTTAACCCTGTGGCCAGACCGAATGAAACCACCACATACACGTTTGAGTATGACTACAGTCAGGATTGCCATGGAAGCAGGTCAATTACCGTGGAAGTCAAGAATGTCAATATCATTATACCCAACATTTTTTCGCCGGACAATTCGGGAAACAACGATATGTTTTATGTGAATTTACCGGAAGGAATTTCGGCCACTGTCAAAAAGATGGCAATATACGACAGGTGGGGTGACCTCATTTTTATCCGCGAAAATGTACCAGCCGGCACCCCGGCAGAAGGATGGGACGGAACTTCACATGGAAAACCGGTGCAGCCGGGAGTATATGTCTATATCGTCTTTCTGCAAATTACCGGCAAAAATACCGAAGATATACTCAAAGGGGATGTTACCATAGTCAGGTAGTACAATTATGATAAAGTCCTTATGATTTGGCACTCAAATGCCTGCAATGAGGCTTTTGTTATACATTGTTATTGTGTATATTATACATTTTTATAAATATAAAACAATAAATTGATAGTATTGAGGGTCAAACATGAAAAAGGCCTCCCTTAAATTTCTTACTTCAGTTTTGTATTTCTATCTTCGCCCCCGGATAGTGGGCTGAAAAGACCACTATCCTGATTTTAGAACCATAAACTCAATCTGAGATGAATTTGAATTCCCTACAATTCAAAGCTATGGCTGTTATATGTTTTGTATTTCAGCTATCCTTGTCGTTTGCTCAAAACTGGGTTCCTGTCACACCGGCATCCATTTCCGACAAAGGAGCTAAAGACATTGTTCCTTTAAAATTCCAGACTTATCAGGTCTCAGATGATGACCTCAAGGAAATATTGTGGAATGCACCAGATGAAAGAAATACAGATGTATATACTTCCAATTCTATTATTACCCTGGCAGATCCTGATGGAGAGGTCTCACAATTCAGGGTTGTACGATACCATATGATGGAACAAGGTCTTGAGGATAAATTTCCTCAGATCAGGACCTACTACGGAGTTGGAGCCGGAGACCCTTCGGTTTTGGCGAGAATTGACTATACAGATCACGGACTAAGAGCGGTTGTTTATTCATCTTTTGGCACGTACTACATTGACCATTATCAGAGAAATGATGTTGAACACAAAATCGTTTATTATACCAAAGACTTTGCTTCTGACGAAAAATGGGAATGTGGAGTTTCCGGTTCAAACTTCAGGACGGGCAACGATTCAGGAAGCAGAGCAGGAGATTGTGGTGTCAGGCACGAGTACAGACTGGCTGTTTCAGCAACAGGCGAATATACAACCTTTCACGGTGGTACTGTGGCACTGGCCATGGCGGCCATTACGACTTCCATGAACAGGGTAAATGGTGTTTTTGAGCAGGACTATGGAGTGAGAATGATCCTGGTCGGCAATAACAACCTTATTGTTTATACCAATGCCGCTACGGATCCGTTTACCAATGGAAATCCCGGAGTTATGATCAATGAAAACCAGACAAACACGGATGCAGTTATCGGAAATGCAAACTATGATATTGGCCATGTTTTTGGCACAAACTCTGGAGGACTCGCCGGATTGGGAGTAACCTGCA
>JAGVTV010000155.1 GCA_019136675.1 Bacteroidota bacterium | reverse complement strand
ATTGAGTGGTCTTGTGCCAACAGGCCTCCCATCAACAGGGTACAGATCATTGAGATTGTTGATAATACCGGCCCTGAGATCTCAGGCCTTCATGATGTTACTTTTTCTACAAGCAACCACGATTGCGAGGCAGCTGCAGAATTTGCCGATGCCGATGTCGAGGATAATTGTACCGATGAAGAAGATATAACCGTCGACATTACCATCTATACCAGTGGGGCCGCTTCTGCTCCCGTGGCATTTATAAAGCACGGAGATGATAAAACTGCAGCACTTCCTGTAGGTTCGTATGTTGCCGTATACACAGCTTACGACAAATGTTACAACAGCAGTACTTCCAGCATCGCAGTAGAAGTGGAAGATAACACACCTCCTGTAGCTATCTGTGATGAATATACGACTATAGGTCTTACATCTGACGGAACAGCCTGGGTACCTGCCAGTGTAATCGATGACGGCAGCTATGATGAGTGTCAGCTGGCAAAGCTTCTGGTGAGACGTATGAACAATCCCAATTGCCTGCCTTGTGAAACTCCGGAGTTTCCCGGATTCCTTTTCCTTGGAGAATATGGCTCCGGTAGCGACAAGCATTATTACTATCTGTCACTACATGCTGCTATGGCCCCGGTTGCTTATAAAACAGCAAAAGCAATGGGAGGATATGTTGTTTCTTACGAATCGCTTGATGAAGCAGAATGGGTAGCCGATAAGGCTTATGCTCAGCTCCCTGCAGACTACAACAGACTTTTAATTGGTTATACCGACAGAGTCAAGGAGGGTACCTTTGTGTGGGAAAGTGGTGCTAAGCCAGTATATACTATTCCTTGGGTCAATGGTGAGCCTGACGGTTCAGGTGATTATGTAGTCCAAAGAAAGAACAAAAAATGGAGAGATATAGGAAACGATGAAGCTTTTGTAAAATATGTTGTTGAGATCTCTGACCCATGTGGCTGGAGCTCATACGCACAGTTTTGTTGTGCTGACATCGGAGGCAATAAGATGATCGGCCTGAGGGCAATTGACGCAAGTGGAAATTATAACGATTGTATGGTGAGTGCAGTAATCCAGGATAAGATCGGACCGGTCATCGACTGTCCGGACGACAGGACTGTAAACTGTGATTTTGCCTTTGACCCTAAAAATCTCAGGAAAGATTTTGGATGGCCTACAGCTACTGACAATTGTGAGAATCTGAGTATAATGCGGGTAGACTCAACCGTCAATATGAACGGATGCAGAATCGGAAGCATCACCAGGAAATTCAGAGTGACGGACGCCGGCGGAAGGACCGCAGATTGCACGCAGACCATCACCTTCCAGCCCAGCGAATCACAGTTATACAAGGGACCCAAGCCTGGCGACTTACCGGTTTCACCGTATACTGTCAATGGCTGCGGATCACCATCCTCTGTAGATCCTTCTGTAACTGGCAGACCTGTACTCACAGACGGTGCTTGCTCACTGGTAGGTGCTGATTACAAGGATGAGATTTATTACTTCAACAATCCTTCAAGCCCTGCCTGCTTCAAGATACTGAGAAGGTGGACAGTGATTGACTGGTGCCAACCTACTGACAATGGTTACAGGACATGGGTTTATGTACAGGAAATTAAGGTGATTGACAATATTGCTCCTGTTTTTGGACCGCTTGCCGCTACAGTTTCTGCAGATACTTACGATGCAGACTGTGCCACAGGTAATATCACACTCGGAGCCACTGCTACCGATGTTTGTACTACTGTGCTGAAGTACAGTTATAAGATAGATGAATACAACGACGGCACATTCCTCGATCCTGTAAACGGAACAGGAAATGCTATTAGCTTTACAGGCACATATCCGGTCGGTACGCACAAGATCGTGTATACCTTTGAAGACAAGTGTGGCAATCTGACAAGCAAGGAGCAGATCTTCAGAATCATCAACCGCAAGGCCCCCAATGCTTATGTCAAGCAGGGACTGGCCATGAGCCTGATGGATCTCGGAGGAGGAGAAGGTATGGCTGAGGTATGGGCCAGTGACTTTGACAATGGTAGTTCACACCCATGTAATTACAGAATCATGCTTTCATTCACTCCGGTGACAGTTAATGCCCTGGGTCAGATGGTAGGTACACCAAACTGGGTATATGACTGTGACGATGAAGGCGAAAATGATGTAACCATTTGGGTAGCGGCCCTGACCTCTGCCGGTGATGTGGTACAATCCTCTGTCAACACATTTATTGATATCCAGGATAATAACAATGTCTGCTCTGATGGCAGAATGTCTGTTAACGGTAATCTCACCACTGAGACGGATGAGAAGGTGCAGGACGTATTCGTTCAGCTCTTTGGCTCAGAGAAGCAGACCATGAGTGATGAAAACGGACAGTTTAACTTCAGTGGTATGCCTACAGGCGGCCAGTATTCTGTGGTTCCGACTAAAAATGACGATCCACTTAATGGTGTCTCTACCCTGGACCTTGTAATGATCCAGAGACACATTTTGGGAATCGAAAAACTGGGAACCCCTTACAGGCAGGTGGCTTCTGACATCAACAAGGATGGCAAGATCACGGCTTCTGACCTTGTAGAACTCAGGAAACTGATACTCGGTACAATCACCGGGTTTGAAACCAACAAATCATGGAGGTTTGTTGACAGGAACTATCAGTTCCAGGATCCTGCAAACGCACAAGGAGAGGCCTTCCCGGAAATTTATAACATCGATGCACTTACTACTGATATGACCACCGATTTCATAGCAGTAAAAACAGGAGATGTCAACGGCAATGCTAAGGCTAATGCCGGATCAATCTCTACTGACCACAGGTCAAAGAACACACTTGAACTTATGACCGGAGAGGTTAGTTTTACTGCAGGTGAGCAGGTAGTAGTACCTGTCAGAGTAAGCAGAGATCAACAACTGAGCGGAGTCCAGTTTACAATGGAATTTGACGCAGATCGTCTTGAGTATGCCGATGTGAGCCAGGGAGATATACGTACCACCGAAAGCAACTTTGGGCTACATGCCGTTGCAAAGGGTAAACTTACCTTCAGCTGGAACGATGCCAGCCCCGCATCACTTAATAATGGTGATGTACTCTTCCATATTGCTTTCACTGCGAAGAAAAGCGGTTCAGTTGCTGGTAATATTGGTATAACGTCGGACATTACCTCAGCCGAGGCATATGATGAAGCTTCCGGTGTCATGGGAGTGACATGGAGAAACATTTCTACCGGCAGTAATTCAGGATATGAATTGGCCCAGAATAAGCCCAATCCATTTAATGATATGACAGTGATAAACTTTGAGGTGCCGTCGGCTATGAAGACGACACTCACGGTGCACGATGTCACCGGCAAGGTTATCAGGACATATATGGTTGATGCCGCCAAAGGCCTCAATACGGTAAACATCGGCAGAGGCGAACTGAATACGGGAGTATTCTACTACACCCTCAGGGCCGGAGAGTTTACAGCTACCCGCAAGATGGTCGCAATAGAGTAATTTGAGTTTTTTGAAATAAGTGCCCCTGCAGGAGTTTTCCGGCAGGGGCTTTTTATTTTAGGCCTTTCAGATAAGGATGAAAACAGCCCCGTTTGGGGTAAAAATTTGTAACCCCGGTCTTCAGACCGGGGAAAAGGAAGGGAATGAAAAACAACCCCGTATGGGGTTAAATACAGGTAGCCCCGGTCTTCAGACCGGGGAGAGGAGTAGAGACAAACATCGTTTTGGCATGCCTGCCTGTACCAGGCAGGGTATTTTTGTGTCAAGAATCATGACAAAACATAAAACACACCAAAGGATTAACGTTTGGATGGCCGGGAGCCAACCGATAGGGTCGGTTGGTTAAATACAGGTGGCTGCGGTCTTCAGACCGGCGAAAGGAAGGGAATGAAGAACAACCCTGTATGGGGTTAAATATAGGCAGCCCCGGTCTTCAGACCGGGGAGAGGAGTAGAGACAAACATCGTTTTGGCATGCCTGCCTGATACAGGCAGGGTATTTTTGTGTCAAAAATCATGACAAAACATAAAACACACCAAAGGATTAACGATAGGATGGCCGGGAGCCAACCGATAGGGTCGGTTGGTTAAATACAGGTGGCTGCGGTCTTCAGACCGGGGAAAAGGAAGGGAATGAAAAACAACCCCGTATGGGGTTAAATTAAGGTAGCCCCGGTCTTCAGACCGGGGAAAGGAATAGAGAAAAACATTGTTTTGGCATGCCTGCCTGTATCAGGCAGGGTTATTTTTGTGTCAAAAATCATGACAAAACATAAAACACACCAAAGAATAACCGATGGAAAGGGCCTGTAGCCATCCCATCGGGTAGGTTGATTAAATACAGGTGGCTGCGGTCGCCAGACCGGGGAAAAGGAAGAGAATGAAGAACAACCCCGTATGGGGTTAAATACAGGTAGCCCCGGTCTTCAGACCGGGGAAAAGGAAAGGAGATAAAAACAACCCCGTATGGGGTTAAATACAGGCAGCCCCGGTCTTCAGACCGGGGAATGGAATAGAGACCACATCGTTTTGGCATGCCTGCCTGTACCAGGCAGGGTATTTTTGTGTCAAAAATCATGACAAAACATAAAATACATCAAAGGATAACCGTTGTCATGGGGCAGTAGCCATCAGGCCGGGTTGGGTGGATTGCAGACAAAGACGTATCTTTGCGTCCACATGGCGAGAATTTTGGCTGTAGATTACGGTGCTAAAAGATGCGGACTGGCGGTCACAGACCCCTTGCAGATCATAGTCAACGGGCTTGAGACGGTCCCGACACAAAAGCTTTTAGGGTATCTGCAAACTTACCTGGCAAACAACCCGGTGGAGAAACTGGTGGTAGGCCTTCCCGTGCACCGTGACGGAAATTATACCTATCTCAAAGGCACCATCGATGCTTTTGTCAGGAAATTTAAAGAATCCTGGCCCTTGGTTTCGGTGGATTTTGCAGACGAACAGTTTTCATCTGTCCGTGCGAGGGAGGTAATCCTGCAAAGCGGTGCCAAAAAATCCCAAAGGCAGGACAAGGCCCTTGTAGACAAGATCAGTGCCGTCATAATATTGCAGAGATATTTAAATCACATCTGACATATGATACTACCCATATATGCGTATGGCAATCCTGTATTGAAAAGAAAAGCTGACGATATCACTTCTGACCATCCGGGACTGGCAGAGACCGTAGCCAATATGTGGGAGACCATGTACGCCGCCCAGGGCGTGGGTCTTGCAGCCCCGCAGGTAGGCCTTCCTTTAAGAATTTTTGTCGTGGATACCATCCAAATCCTCGAAGAGGAAAAAAAAGCCGAAGGCATCAGGAGGGTTTTTATCAATGCTTTGGTTACGGATGAGTCCGGTGATCTGTGGCCCTACGAAGAGGGGTGCCTGAGTATTCCGCACATCCGCGGCGACGTGGAGCGTAAACAAAGGGTTCGTATCCGGTACCGCGACGAAAACTTTGAGGTCAGGGACGAAATATACGAAGGAATCAATGCCAGGGTCATACAGCACGAATACGACCACATTGAAGGTGTGCTTTTTATAGAAAAGCTCAAACCACTCAAGAAAAAACTTATTCAGCGAAAGCTAAACGACATCAAAACGGGAAAAGTCTCTGCGGATTACAAACTTAAGTTCGCAAGGACATAGGAGCTATTTCCTGCCAAAGTCTGCCGGATTTTCGCCCCATGAGGATGTCTCCCATTTCAAGATGCTGTTTCTAACGGGATTGGCAGCAAGCCACTCTTCCGCCCTTGCGATGAGCTCAAAGAGGATGCTGTTTTCGCCTGTTTTTTCCAGTTTGGTTTTGGCCCTTCCATCCCTCACCCAACCGATGGCGATTTTCGAATCTGAATATATCACCGTACCTGACTTGCCGAGTTTTGTCAGCAGGGCCAGGGCGTGTACCAAAGCCAGAAACTCTCCTATGTTGTTGGTGCCTCCCTTGAACGGACCCTGATAAAATATCTTTTCACCGGTGAGAGTGACAACACCCTGGTACTCCATGATTCCCGGATTACCGCTGCAAGCCGCATCTACGCTGATGCTGTCGGCGACAATCTTGCTTTTGGAGGTCCTTGCCGGCTTCTCCATTGTGCGGGCAGCCTGTTTGTAATAGTCGGTATAATGCCCCTTCAGGGCAGATTTGGCTTCCTCCAGGCTGTCAAAGGCTTTGTATTTTGCTGCCGGAAAACTGTGGATCTGTTTCTGGCATTTTTGCCAGTTGTCATAAATTCCGGGTGTATGCCCTTCCCACACGACATAATATTTTTGTTTCTTTGCCAAAATTTACGAAGACTGGTTTATAAAGAGACAAATGTAATGCTTACCGATACACATGCCCATATATACACGGCGGAATTTGATGATGACCGCGACGAAATGCTGCAAAGGGCAGCCTCAAAAGGCATAGGTGCTGTCTTTATGCCCAATATCGACAGTCGGTCGCTGCCTGCCATGCTCAGCGTGGCCGACAAATATCCCTGGTGTCATCCTATGATCGGGTTACATCCCTGCCATGTGGACGGCAACTTTAAGGCCGAGCTGGACATCGTGGAGCGTGAGCTCGGCCAAGGCAGATATGCCGGCATCGGGGAGACGGGTATCGACCACTACTGGGACAAGACCTGGATGACAGAGCAGGAAGAGGCTTTCAGGTGGCAGGTGGCCATGGCCAGGAACTCAGGGCTGCCTGTGATCATCCACTCCCGTGAATCCCTGGAGCTGACCATTTCCATCATACGCGAAATGCAGGACGGCAGCCTTCGCGGCATTTTCCATTGTTTTAACGGCACAGTCGATCAGGGCAACGAGATCCTTGACCTTGGTTTTTATATGGGTATAGGAGGTGTCATCACTTATAAAAATGCCGGTGTGGACAAAATAGTGGCTGGCTTGCCTCTGGAGGGAATGGTACTGGAAACCGATGCTCCGTACCTCAGTCCGGTGCCGTATCGTGGCAAAAGGAATGAATGCAGTTATCTGGCTAATATTGGCCATAGGCTGGCCGAGATCCTGGAGATAAGTTTTGAGGAGATGGCTGAGACCACCAGCCGGAATGCGGCACGGGTATTTGGTGCGACAGACCACAATGTCATGGTTTTGTAAGGTTTTGGTATTTTAAATAGTAGATTACATGAATTTTTTACTGAATCCACGCCAAAAATCAGGCCCTCTGCATCCTTATGATGATGCCTGAATGGGGGTATGCTTTAGGTGCGAAACCCAAATATTTAAAAAAATGTTAACAAAGCCAAAAGTACTGTGTGTTATTTTTCAGGATTTTAAATATTATGGTAATATTAATGCGAATAAAAGATTTTGTATTTAGTGTTAAATTTACAACATTTGCGTGATTGGAGAGTTGTCCGAGTGGTTTAAGGAGCACGCCTGGAAAGTGTGTATACCTCAAAAGGGTATCGAGGGTTCGAATCCCTCACTCTCCGCAAAATTTTATCAATGAGTTATCGTGTTTAAAATAATTTTTTAATTTTAACCTTTCTTTTAATATTGATCTTTTAAAAAATAGTAAATTAACAAATCATGCGAAAACTTTTATTTTTAATCGGGGTATTTATGATAGCATCCTATGTGGGTGCATTTGACGCAGTGGCACAGGCTGCTGATTCGGCTCAGGCCGCTGTGGATACGGCGATGACTGCGACCACTACAGCCGTAGAGGAAGTTGCTGCCACCACTGTGGAAGGCGAAAAAGCAGGTGCTTTTCAGGTTCTGAAGGAAAAATTCATCGAGGGTGACTGGATCTGGATGACGCCGGTACTTGCCTGTATGATATTCGGTCTTGCATTCTGCATCGAGAGGATTATCACCCTTAACATTGCTTCTACAAACACAGATTTGCTTATTTCCAAAATCGACGACAAGCTCTCTTCAGGTGATATTGAAGGTGCCAAGGATATAGCCAAGGCTACCCCCGGCCCTGCTGCAAGTGTACTTTATGAAGGCCTCAGAAACTCGGCAGGCGGACCGGAAGCTGTCGAAAAAGCCATCGTTTCTTACGGCTCAGTACAAATGTCCCACCTCGAAAAAGGACTTGTATGGATCTCTCTCTTCATCGCACTGGCTCCGATGCTCGGGTTTCTTGGTACGGTAGTAGGTATGATCCAGGCCTTTGACAAGATTCAGGCAGCGGGTGACATCTCTCCGACCATCGTTGCAGGCGGTATCAAGGTAGCCCTTTTGACTACAGTGTTTGGTCTTATCGTAGCCATCATCCTTCAGGTATTTTACAATTACATTGTATCAAAGATCGACGACATCACCACCAAGATGGAAGAATCATCCATCGGGCTTGTGGAGACCATGATGAGAAACAAGGTGTTCAGATGATTTTCAGGCATTCACCATTAAAAAAGAAAAAATGATTGGATTATATAGAAACCTGGTAAAACACGGGGATGCGATAGCGGTCGGATTCAGTGTGCTGATGTCTGTGCTTTTTGCCCTGAGTGTGTACTTTGGTGCCAAAAGCGGGGGGTACGAATTAAGCACCCTTACAGAGAGGGCCGATAAGTCGGATGTCAACTGCTTTAACCTCGGTCTTTGGATCATGTATATACTGGCAATAGTAGCCATCATGCTGATGATTTTTGGAGTACTTTGGGATCTTTTCAGGAATTTTAAATCCGGGTCGAAGACTATCATCGGATTTGGGGGAGTGATTCTGGTTTTTATCATCCTCTTTTTTACCTCATCCCACGACACCAACGGAAGATACGCTGCCTACTGGAGCCATCCTGATTTCCACATTAACGAGACGATCAGCAAGTTTATATCAGCAGGCCTGTACACCATGATGGGTATGGCCCTCGTATCATTTGTCCTCATCATCCTGTTTGAGGTCAGGGCATTGTTTAAATAATAAGATAATTAAACAACCATGGCAAAGAGTAAACACAGGATGAAAAACGAGATCAATGCAGGGTCTATGGCGGATATCGCCTTCTTGCTCCTGATATTTTTTCTCGTTACCACGACAATAGCAGAAGACAAGGGAGTGCTTGTCAAATTGCCACCGTGGTCCGATGAGCCACCGCCTGAGATGAAACTTAACTCAAGGAACGTATACTCGGTCCTTGTTAATGCTCAGAACCAGTTGCTGGTGAGGGGTGAGCAGATGCAAATCCATGACCTCAAACACAATACGAAGATCTTTATCGCAAATCCTGAAAAAAGGTCTGACATGTCTGAAAATCCGCAGAAGGCGATCATTTCCATTAAAAATGACCGCGGTACCAAGTACAACACATACCTTGAGGTGTACAATGAGCTCAAGGCAGCGTACAATGAACTGTGGGAGGAGTCGGCTATGGCAAAGTTTGGCAAGAATCTTGACCAGCTCACTGCCAAGCAGACCAAGGAGATCAAAGATGCCATTCCATTGGTTATTTCAGAAGCGGAGCCCACTAAATTTGGTGAAGAGAAATAATTATATTTTAGTTAAAAGGATAAACAATTACCATGGCTAAATTTAAGAAAAAACAAGCAGATACGGCCCCCGCCATATCCACGGCTTCATTGCCGGACATTGTATTCATGCTTTTGTTCTTCTTCATGGTGGTAACCAAGATGAGGGATACTGAGCTGATGGTAACCGTCAATTCGCCACAGGCTTCTGAATTAACAAAGCTGGAGAAAAAGACCCTGGTCAACTTCGTATTTATCGGCCGGCCTACTGCAAAGTACAAGGCTAAGGTAGGAACGAAACCCCAGATTCAGTTGGGTGATAAATTTTCCACCACTGACGACATCCCTTTGTTTCTCGAAAAGCACAAAGTGAGTGTACCTGAGTCTCAGAGACAAAGTATCATCTCTTCGTTAAAGATCGACAAGGATGTGACTATGGGTATTGTCGGTGATGTAAAAACGGCTCTCCGCAAGGCGGGTCAATTGAAGGTCAATTACTCTGCTAAAAAGAGAGATAGGACCAAAGGATAAAGTTTACGCATTTTTAATAGAAAAAGGGGCGGGAAGATCACATCTTCCACCCCTTTTTTGTTTTTGGAGCCGGCAAAGTAACGGCAGGGAAGCGGTAACCCTGATTATTTTTGTGTGTTTATTTCAGAGAGTTATTCATAACTAATAGATACGCTTGTATTTGCTACAGCATAATCCATACGAAGGACAACATTACAGACATCAAATTAAATATCTGTATTATATTTGCATTTTTACCACCTGAAACATGATTGACTTTTGCCATTTGCATAACCACACCCAGTACTCCCTGCTTGACGGGGCTTCTGAAGTGTCGGCTCTCATGACGAAGGCAAAGAACGACGGACAGAAGGCTGTGGCTATAACTGACCACGGTAATATGTTCGGGGTCTTCAAGTTTGTAAAGGAGGCCAAAAAACAAGGCATCAAGCCGATCATTGGCTGTGAGTTTTATCTGGCTGACGACCGTCATATCAAGACTTTTGAAAAATCAAGGGGACAAAAGGACAACCGGTACCACCAGCTGTTGCTTGCAAAAAGTAAGACAGGCTATCAGAATCTTGTGAAACTTTGTTCGCTGGGATACACGGAGGGCCTGTATGGGAAGTTCCCCCGGATAGACAAGTCACTCATCCAGATTTATCACGAAGGTCTCATCGCCACAAGCTGTTGCATCGGTGCCGAGATACCACAGACCATCCTTACCGGAAACCTGCAACTGGCCGAAGAAAGGCTGAAGTGGTGGATCGATATATTTGGCGAAGATTATTACATCGAGCTGCAGCGGCACAGCAATATGGACAATATAGATGGCTCAGGGATGAGCCAGGAAGATGTAAACAATGTTCTGCTGGGATTTGCCAAAAAATACAACCTGAAGACCATTGCGACCAATGACTCGCATTATCTCGACAAAGAGGACAATGTGCCCCATGATATCCTGCTTTGTGTAAATACCGGATCCCTGCTAAACGACCAGGACAGGTTTAAATTTTCGGGACCGGACTACTATTTCAAAACGAGGGAGGAAATGAACGCCATTTTTTCCGACAGGCAGGATGCCCTTCAGAATACAGCTGACATTGCGGACATGGTTGACAACCTGGACCTGGCCAGAGACATTCTATTGCCCGCTTTCCCTATGCCGGCTGGGTTTAAAACACAGGATGAATACCTGCGGCACCTTACTTTTGATGGGGCTGTCAAAAGATACGGAACCATAACTACAGAGGTCGAAAGCCGTCTGAACTTCGAACTGGAGGTCATTGTCAAGTCAGGTTATGCAGGCTATTTTCTTATCGTGCAGGACTTTACATCTGCAGCCCGCAAAATGGGTGTTTCCGTAGGGCCAGGCCGGGGGTCGGCTGCTGGCAGCTGTGTTGCCTTCTGTCTTGGGATCACTAATATAGACCCGATAAAATACGACCTGCTCTTTGAGAGGTTCTTAAATCCTGAACGGGTATCCATGCCGGATATTGATATCGATTTTGATGACTACGGACGGGAGAAGGTCATCAATTATGTGATAGACAAATACGGCAAAAACCAGGTAGCCCAGATAGTTACCTACAGTACGATGGCTGCCCGGTCATCGATCCGAGATGTGGGCAGAGTGATGGATATACCACTGAGTGAGGTGGACCGTGTGGCAAAAACATTTCCATCCCATCTGTCAGCTACGCTGGAAGCGGTGCTGGCTGACAATAATGTGGATTCTGAGCTGTATGAAGCTATGAATTCCGACGACAGGGCCAAGGCTGCAGACTTCAGGACACTGGCACTCGAAGATTCTCCCACCGGCGAAATGATCAGGACGGCCAAAAAGCTGGAAGGATCCATCAGGGGCACGGGCATCCATGCATGCGGCATCATCATCACACCCGATGATATCTCCAACCACATCCCTGTGGCGGTGGCCAAGGATACGGACTTGCTGGTTTCGCAATACGACAACAGTGTAGCCGAAGAGGCAGGCTTACTAAAAATGGACTTCCTGGGTCTGAAGACCCTGACCATTATCAAGGATGCCCTTGAAATCATAAGGGAGAGGTACGGCAAGGATATCGATATCGATGCTATACCTCTCGATGACGAAGCGACCATGGAGCTTTTTCAGCGTGGGGATATGGTGGGTATCTTCCAGTATGAATCTACAGGAATGCAGAAGTTCCTTAGAGAGCTGAAACCCACAAGACTTGAGGACCTTATTGCCATGAATGCCCTTTTCAGGCCTGGCCCGCTGCAATACATACCTGACTTCATAGCCCGAAAAAACGGCAAGCAAGCGATCACATTTGACCTGCCTGAGATGGAGGAGATCCTGGCAGAGACCTACGGCATTACAGTTTATCAGGAGCAGGTTATGCTGCTTTCGCAGAAACTGGCCAATTTTTCAAAGGGAGATGCCGACCAGCTGAGGAAGGCAATGGGTAAGAAACTAAAAGCCGTTTTGGATAAGATGTTTCCCAAGTTTGTCGAAGGCTGTCTCGCAAACGGCCACCCTGAGGAAACTGTGAAGAAAATATGGAGCGACTGGGAGTCATTTGCATCCTATGCATTCAACAAGTCACACTCTACCTGCTATGCATACATAGCGTATCAAACAGCCTGGCTCAAAGCCCATTATCCGGCAGCCTTCATGGCTTCTGTGCTCAACCACAACAGGTCAGACATCTCAAAGATTAATTTTTTCCTGCATGAGACCAAGAGGATGAAACTGGAGTTGCTGGGACCTGACATAAACGAAAGCAATATCAAGTTTACAGTAAATGCCAAAGGCCAGATACGATTTGGACTCGCAGCATTAAAGGGGGTAGGAGAGGGGCCTGTGATGGAAATAGTAAACGATAGAAGTAAAAACGGCCACTTTGAGGATGAATTTGATATGATGAGGCGGCTCAACCTGCGATCAGTCAACAAAAAGTGCCTGGAAAGCATGGTGTTGGGAGGAGCCCTGGACTCCTTTGAAAAACTCAACAGGGCCCAGTTTTTTGATGTGAGTGACGGTCGGCAGGAAACATACCTGGAAGCATTGCTTAAATACGGGTCAAATTATCAGGCCCAGAGTGAAAGCAGCCAGATGTCTTTATTTGGAGATGCCATGACAAACTACATCGATACCCCAAAACCGCCCGCTGTCCCCGAATGGAGCCAGATAGAAAAACTGGAAAAGGAAAAGGAGGTCACCGGATTTTACATTAGCGGCCATCCGTTGGATGATTACCGGCTTGAGTTTACCTACTTTATCAATTGCCCGCTGGAAATGGCTGAGCAGACCCAGGGCAAATTGCTAAAAATGGGCGGCATTGTGACCGAAACCTTTTTTGCGACAAGCCAGAAGGGTACCGGCTACTGCAAGTTTACCCTTCAGGACTTTACGGGCAGCATGCAGTTCAGTCTATTTAATGAGAAATATGAAGCCTTTAAACACCTGATCACCAAAGGACAGGTCCTGTACCTGGAAGGTATCAACGAAAAACGGTACAATCAGGATAAGTTCTTTTTTAATGTCAAAGAATTAAAAATGCTGGACACCATCGGCAAGGCCATGACCAAGTCGGTGACCGTAAAGATCCCGCTTGAGTCACTGGACGAAAGGCTTATCTTTGAAATTGAGAGCATCTGCCAGGAAAATGTGGGGCCTCATATGCTTAAGGTTAAGATAGTGGATGACAGCCAACCCGGCCTGGACATAGACATGGTGTCGACAGGCGTTAAGGTAAATGCAGATTATAAGTTTGTCAACCTGATCGAAGAACTGGGGCTTGCCTATAAGTTAAACTAAGCCGGGGGTCTCGGACAAAAAAAACCTGCCTGAAATTCTTTTATCTCAGACAGGCGGTTCCCATTTACGAATAAAATACGGTTTTGCCGTATTATTTTTATTGTCAGAGTTTCAGCAAAAGGTTCTTTATTTCTGACAAGTTTTGTTTTTCTGGTGTAAGTGAAATTGAAGCGTCCTTTTTAAATACTGCATTTCTTGTGCCAAAGTAGTAATTATCACCTCCGAAATCAGACACGGAGACAATATTACCTTCGGCAAATTCTGCTATTTTAAGGTGTGGTGAATTAAAAACGGTGGAATTCCCTTCGGCTTCAAGCCGTAATGAGGTTTTTGAATTATCTGATACCCAATATACCAGGGTGTTGGAAGAATTGAATCCGGAAGGCAAAATAACTGATAATTGTGCAGCCGTTTCAATACCATTTTCTGTCTTGCCTATACAATACCAGCCACCTTTTCCTGTGATGGAAACTCTATAGCCAATCATGGGGATCATTCCGTCCTTATAAATCACATCCCACTTTTGAGGATGTAAATTTTGGCCAGTGCCTACGGCTGACTGCCAATTGCTGCTGTTTTCTTCAGCGTAATAAAGCTGAGAAACTTCATTGCTTGATTCGGAGGGCAGGTATAAAAAGGCAGAGGACTTTAACTCCAAAGGCTTGCCGTCCTGCTCAAAGCGTATATATGTGGCTTTACCCGCATCAATAATCGTATTGTTATATGTCAAAGAAGGGGCCTTGAGCAAACCGGATTTATTAGCTGACACATCATCAAAATGTACCTTTACAAAGCCAGTAGCCTGGTTGCCGTCAGGTTTTATTAAGGATCCCGCCGGCAACTGCAGTACAGCCTGCTTTGGCAAAAAGAGAGTCAAATCCTGATCGTCAGCCTGAAACTGATAGGTTACCTGTGTTTTTATCAGCGAATTAATCAGAGTCTCCCGGTTTATCTGATAATTCTGGTCAGGTATGAAAATTATCTCATCTCTTTGACAAGACACAAATAGAAAAACAAACAATAATCCGGGGTAAAATGTACGATTCACTTATGGTTATTTAGGAAAAAGTCCGGTGTAACTACAATAAGACTCCTTTTGAATAAAAAACGCTGCCTGACTTATTAAAATTTATACCTCAGGCCTGTCGAGATACCGTAAGTATTGAATTTTTGTGAAACAGGGTACTGGTCAGAAGTGAGGCTTCTGGTCTGAAACCTGGCATTAGGCTCCAGGAGGAGGTCTATGTTGCCGGTGAGGTGATAGGCAAGAGATAATGCTGTGTATGGTGTTACTCCCGCCTGAGATCTGAAAATACCTTTAGGGTCGGTATCCTGTGAAGTAAATTCTACGGGCACGGCATCATCCTTGCTGAGCATCATGCCTTTTTCGCTGAATGCCAGATTAATGTATACCCCACCTACGGCCGAAAGACTCAGATTGCGGTCAGCATATAGCGTATATCTGGCCAGAACCGGAAGGTCAAAAGACCTGTATTTGTTAAATACTTTGACCTTTGTAGTGCCTGGGACAACGACTTTTTCTTCTGTCAGCACGCTGTCTACGATCTTGCCGTTTTGGTAGATATAATCCTTGATGGTTATAATCCTTATCTGGTTTGATTCAGGGTCTATGTACTCAAATTTTTCATTGATTTGGCTATAATTAAAGCCCGTGTAAAGGTTCCACCTGTAGCCCACATTATATCCAAACCTCAAGCCTGCCGAAAAAGAATAAACCGGTGTTTCAGTCTGTGTTCTATTTTCTATATGGTCTTCATAAGAGGCGTCCGTTGCTATGAGACTTCTATGACCGTAATCGTGAGAGACATACACGTCTACGCTTTTGTCGTTGATTGTTGATTTAAAAGGGCAGGCTGCGGCCTGTTTTTCCTTTGAAGGCAGGGCCATAAACTTGAATTCCCTGAAAAACCTGAGTTTTCTGACAGACGGTGTATTTAGCTCTGCCACTTCTATATTTTCCCTGGCCATTGTTCCTTCTACCGATTCTGATGGAATGATTAGGGACTCTGAGTCCGTAAATGCCTCATTTAAAACGGCCACGGGTATACTTTGGGACAATCCTGCTAACCCGGCCACTGCATTTTGAGAAACAGCAGAGGTGACGTTAACCGAATTTGAATTATCCGATGCGGGAACGGCAGCCTGGGAAGGCGTATT
Source organism: Bacteroidota bacterium (assembly GCA_019136675.1). Classification (GTDB taxonomy): domain Bacteria; phylum Bacteroidota; class Bacteroidia; order Chitinophagales; family Saprospiraceae; genus OLB9. The sequence goes on along the minus strand of JAGVTV010000155.1, from coordinate 14,858 downwards.
GTTAATACTGTTGTCTGAAAATAAAACAGGCTGGCTTCCCTGGTCAGGAGTAACTACTGTGGCATGTGGTGCTTCTGAAGTGCCGGAAGCAGAAGGTGTGGATGCTGTAGAGGCAGAGTTGAGGTAATAGTAGGTTGCCATCGTACCGAAAATAAACAGGACGAAGATACCCATGAAAAGCAAAATGGGTCTTTTAGGCTGGGTTGCTTCTGCATCAAGTCTGGCAGAAATGCTTTCCCAGGCTCCGGCCGGTACATCGGTAGTATGATGTTCGAGTCTGTTTCTGAATATCTTGTCGATTTGGTTCATACGGCAACTTTGTACAACTCCTGTACTTTTTCCTGAAGGATCTTCCTTGCCTTGGCCAGCTGCGACCTGGAGGTGGATTCTTCGATGTTTAACAATTCACTGATTTCTTTGTGCGAGTATCCCTCGATTGCAAAAAGGTTAAATATAATCCGGTAGCCGTCAGGCAATGATGAAACCAATTTTGTCAGTTCCTCTTCGCTAAGGGCACCGAATACCTCAGGTCCTGCTGAGTCTTCCTTTATATGCTCCAGGCCGATATCTTCATTGGTAACGGATTTTTTCCTGTTGTTTTTTATTGCAGTATTAATCATAATCCTCCTGACCCATGCCTCAAAGGGTGCGCCCCCTTCATACTCATGCATATGGGCAAAGACCTTTACAAATGCATCCTGAAAAATGTCTTCGGCTTCGAGTCTGTGTCTGGTATACCTTAGACAAACAGCCATCATCTTGCCGGCGTACATATTGAAAATATCTCTCTGTGCCAGTCTGTCTCCTGACAGGCAAGCCTTTATAAGTTCCTTTTCTGTACGTCCATTGACCAGTAATGGCGACATGCGGTTAAAATTTTAAATGATACGGGACATGTAGAAACAGGTTTGCCATGGCCCGTACCTTAAGTATATCAAAAACGATTAACTTTCGTCGATTATTGCATCATCAATGAGTTCGTTGCCGTCTCCGTCATGGTCAGTTTGGCCTGCTGATTTTGCAGTCGATTTACCAGACCCGGCATCAGTAATTGTCACTTTACCTTCAGAAAAAGCATCATAATTGCCATCAGCATATTGTCCTGCCTTTTTAAAGAAATCGTCTTTGCCTTCAAGTAGTGAACCGCCGGCTGACAGTGTCTCATCTGAAAATTCCTTTTTTGGCTTTGACTCTTCCTCTGCCAGGAATTTTTCAGCCTTGTCAACGGTTTCATCAAATTTTTGTCCGATTTGGCTGGCCACATCCTTGGCCTTTTCTGCCAGTGAATCCTTGGCATCACCTATCTTGTCCCAGGCTTTATCCGAAGCGTCGAGTACCTTGCCACCAACATTTTCGGTAAGGTCTGCCGCTTTGTCCACCAGGGCCTCACCTGTGGCAAGAACCTTGCTGCCAACATTTTCTGCCATATCGCCGGCTTTTTGCACCAGGTCATTTTCAGAAAGCTTGTCGGCCACATTGCTTGCCATATCTTTGGCCTTGTCCAGTATGCCACCCAAACCGGTTCCCACTTTTCCAGTGGTCTCTGAGGCTATTTCGGTGGCTTTTTGATAGTTTGACTGGACAAACTCACCGGCGTCTCCGGCCATTTCCTTTGCCTTTTGTGTAAGTGAACCCGACAGGTCTCCGGCTTTGTCAATGGCTAAGTCGGTGGCCTCTGCTACATCGGCAGCCACTGACTTGGTCTTGTCCCATGCGGTATCAGCGGCATTTTCTACCTTATCGGCTGCCACTGAGGCCATTTCCTTTGCTTTTGCTGAGGCAGTCTCTGCAGCATCTGCTACATCGGCAGCCACTGACTTGGTTTTATCCCATGCGGTTTCCGCCATATCCTCAGCTTTATCCATGACTACATTTGCCTTTTCAATGACTGTTTCTCTCAATCCGGCAGTTTTTTCGCCCAAAGTGCCTGCAGTCTCCTTGGCTGCATCAGCCAGATCTTCTGCTTTTTCCTTTGTATAGTCAACAGCTTTTTCTACTGCTGATTTTGCGACTGATTCGGTGGTAAAGAACAATCGTTTTAACGAACTTATAAATCCCATTAGTTGATTTTTTTATTAAGTGAAAATATTTGTCGTAAAATTAAGTTATTTTTGGCCAATTAAGTTCAAAGATTATTCAATATTTTATTCATTTTCAATAAATAGCATAGAAAACTGATATTTGGCCCGAAAGCTAATTGTATGGCCTTTGAGGCGGTGTGTTAGACCGGCAGAATATCAGATTTTAAATACAATATGGCTTACAGGGCTTTTTTAAAAGATACGGCTATTTATGGCATAGCGGCTATCCTTCCCAGGATTATTCACCTTGCCCTGGTGGCTGTATATACTATGGTATTGGGCAGGGTCGATTTTTCTGACCAGACGACGTGGTATGTTTATGCCGCTTTTATCAATGTAGCCCTCACCATGGGTATTGAGACATCGTTTTTCAGGTATTATACCGGTGCCGAAGATAAAAACAAAGTAGTATCATCTTCATTTTTTATACACCTGGGCACCTCCTGCCTGTTCCTTTTATCCGGGCTGGCACTGGCCGGGAAAATCAACGAATTTCTGGGATTTTCGGATCCGGATTTTATCAGAATACTTGTAACCATCACTGTGCTTGATACAATGGTGGTTATACCTTTTGCCTTGCTGAGGGTCAATGGCAGGCCAGTCAGATACCTTACGGTAAAAATGATCAACATTCTTGTGCTTTTTGCTGCCAATGTTTTTTTTCTGTTAATCATTCCGTGGGTATTGAAAAATGATCCGGCACTGGCAGAAAACGTGGGAATCGGCAGCGGTTTCAAGCCTGGTGTAAAACACATTATTATCGCCAATCTGATAGCGAGTCTGGTCACTATGATATTAATGATGCCCGAGGTATTAAAAATTGACTGGAAACCAGATCGAGCTTTGACTTTGAAATTGTTGCGGTACGGTTGGCCAATCATGGTAGGTGGTATCGCCTATGCTGTAAATGAAAATGTCGATAAATTACTCATACAAAAACTCATGGATAAGGAATCAAACGGCGTCTATGCAGCGTGTTACAAGTTGGGTGTATTTATGACGCTGTACATTACCGCCTTCAGGCTGGGAGCAGAGCCGTTTTTTTTCAGACATGCCGCATCTTCTGATGCCAGGGAAAAATACAGCACCATCATGACATGGTTTGTGATTCTTGGCTGCCTTTTTATGCTGTTTGTGACAGGATTTATAGATTTGCTGGCCTCCCTTTTCCTGCGTAACAAAGTATATACAGCAGGACTCTACATTGTGCCGGTTATTTTATTGGCCAATTTGTTTTCAGGGATATATGCAAACCTGTCGATTTGGTACAAGCTGACGGACCGCACACGGGCAGGTATGTATATCAGCATTTTCGGCGGCATACTTACCATAATCAGCCTCTATGTTTTTGTTCCTCCGTTTGGTCTGATGGGAGGAGCTATTGCCACCCTGGGCACTTATTTTTCGATGACAATGATATCCTACCTGTTTGGGAGAAAATATTACCCCGTTCCCTATGAAGGACGGAGGATTATGTTCCTCATTATTACCTCAGCTGCCCTTAGCGGACTGAGTTTCCTTAAGTTTCGCGGCAACTATCTGATAAGCGTCTTATTGCTTATCACAATGTGTCTGATCATCCTGGTGATGGAAAGGGCAAGGGTCAAGGCACTGATTACAGGTAAAACCTGATTGCTGACTACAATTTTACGAGTTTCCGGGTAATTTGTTTTTTGTTGGCCAATTCCATGGTAACAATATAAACACCTGGTGGCAAACCATTGAGCGGCATCAAATGAACCTTGTTTTGACCGGAAATGGCAATCATCGATCTCATAATGCCATCCATACCGCAAATTGTCAATTTGCCTGAAAAACCGCTTTCATAACCGATCTCAATCATATCTGTGGCAGGGTTTGGCCTGAGGTATAAACCTGAGACCGGGTCTTCTGTATTGATACGGCATCCTGTCCTGATGGAGTCCACCGGCGTCCAGGATGAAAAACCACTCTCCTGACATGACCTGCGTACCTGATATTTATACCAGGTGCACGAATCAAGCCCGTCCAGTGTTACAACAGAATCTCTGGCTTCCGTTATGTTCCAAAATATACTGTCGGCAGGCCGCCATCTTAACTGCAGGGTATCCGCTTTTGTCGTTGCTCTGCATACAAATTTCAGCGAGGACCCTGACTCTGAAGTGGCCGAAATGGTGAGGTCATTGGGGCAGTTTTCCAAAATTCTGACACAATAATCTTCGGTTTCGCCGTATTCAAATACCGGGTCATAACAGCCTCCCGAAAAGTCTTCATAAGTAAGGATGACCCTGAGGCGTGTCCATCCGGGTTCAGTACCCTCCGGCACGGTAATCACGCCCGTGATACTGTCGCTCACAGGGCTTGTCGTAGTGAATAGGTTTTCATTTTCTTCCCATACTCCGTTTTGGTTCAGGTCCAGGTAGATCCTCACAAAATCCTTAAATGAGGAACCTGCATAATTTATACCGACCTTAAAGTTTACCTTGACGTTTGGCTCAATAGAAAAGTCCGTAAATCCCGCAAAAGTTTCATAACCGTCCCCATCACTTTGTGACACATTGCTTTTGTCATTCAATCTGAATAAAGATATCCACTCCTGTGAGGCATCCGTTTTTTCCGGCAGACAGTATGTCTTGTTTGTGCAGTTGCCGCAGTCGGTGCTGGTATTGAGTTGATCCGAAAAAAGAGATTCATTGCCGTATTTTTGGCACATGGCCATCATGCTGAATGTAGCAGCGGTACACTCATTAAGTCCCCGGAGTACAAAGTCGCTTCCGCTGATCACCGTGTCCTTCCATTCCGACCCTGCAATCCTGTAACGCATCAGGAAATCGGCGTTTTGATCAAAGTCCCAGCCCACACTTATCTCATTGGGCGAGGTACTGTTTATTTGAAGTTCGGGCTTCAGGCAGCATCCTGTTGTCGTAAAAAATTTTGAATAGCTGAATGAGCCTGTAAGAAAACCGCAGCTGCTGCCTACCTGCAGTTCATATTCGGAGCAGTAATCCAGGCCGGAGATCATGGTGCCGCTTAGGTAATCCTTAATTAGCTTCCAGCTTGTCTCATTGGTTTTCCGGTATCTGACACTGATTTCTGAACTGCCCGTATTGGTATGCCAGTTTACGGCAACAGTACTGTCGCCCGATGTTATGGTAATACCTGCCGGTGCCGAACACGGCTGACAAATCTGCATAAGATTGGACAATGACCTGTATGCATTGAGTTTTCCTCCCGTGGTGGTGATACCCTGCAGCCCGCTGATGGGCGATACTCCGTGCAAAATCATGTCACGAGCTATGAGAGCCGCTTTGTCCGGACGGTTTTTAACTATGGTTTGAAACTCCGTGCACGGTGCCGAATACAGGAGGCCTACCACACCTGTGACATGGGGTGTGGCTCCGGAAGTGCCGCCAAATGTACCGTAGCCTGTCCTGGTCAGTGTGTATGTGCCCTGTCCGTATGATCCCAGATCAATAGAGATCCTTCCGTATCCGGCACTGGCGACTTTTACGTCTGACTTATTGAGATTGGTGACTGAGATCAGGTAGTCACTGGTACACGAGGTGGGCAGGTCGCCCCTGACGTCCACATCCGTGTCGTTGTTTGTGGTTGCCCCGCAGTTGAGTATGCCAATTTTGCCCAGGGCATCAAAAACCGAGCACCAGAGCGGTGCTTCGTCCGCGGTGGCATCGTCTATCCCCCAGGAGGCATTGGTGGCTACTACAAAAGCCCCTTTTGCTCCGTTGGTTTCATTGTACATTTTACGCATGGCGTAGGCGTATCCGTAGGAGGCAAGGGCATTAGCCTCCGTAGATGAGCCATAGTCTACTATCATGAGTTTGACGTTCCAGTTTACGCCGGATACACCGATGCCGTTGTTCCCCCTGGCACCCACGATTCCTGCCACCGGGGTGCCGTGCCCACCGTCTGTAAATATCGTATCGTTGGCGGAGACCACATTCCAGCCCAGATAATCATCGACATAACCATTGGCGTCGTCATCAACTTTGTTGCCGGGTATTTCCTGCCTGTTGACCCACAGGTTTGATTTTAGGTCCTCATGGTTGACATTTACACCGTCATCTATGATGCAGACTACGATGGTGTCTCCTGCCGGAGTCAGGCCGCCTGTGGTGATGTCCCAAGCCAGATCCATATCCATGTCGGCACCGGCCACGCCCCCGGTTGAGCCTGTATTGATATATTGCCATTGTTTGGCAAGGTCAGGGTCATCGGGAATCTTTCTCTGGCGTAGGACACGGTTTGGAGCTACCCTGATAAATTCCCGGTGTCCGCGAACCATTGTCTCAAAATCACCGGGATTCAATACCGTGGGGTCACAGGACAGCAGCCACAGGTTAAAAGGCTGTGCCATGAGCTGCCTTGCACCTGCTGACTTAACAACCGAGGCATGCCTGGAAGCTACAAAGCCCGAAAGGAAAGACTCGATCACATGATTTCCTGAAACCTCCACGATAAATTCTCCTTGAATAGTACCTGACAAAGACTTATTCTTCCATGTCTCCTGGCATTGTACTGACAAAGTCATAAGCCATAGAAACTGGGTCAGAAACGCCACATATCCTTTTACCGAAACCATCAGGATTATTTTTCCCAAATGTAAGGAATAATAAATTTATTGGTAAACAAAACTATCGGATTTGTACTCTGAACGACTCATACAAGCCCATTTTTAAAATAAATTATAAAAAAACTTAATATATAGCACTACATATTACGATTATTTTATATATTTGTAACTTATTTCAGGTATCAAAATAAGAATATAGGTCATGAGTAAGAAAACACTATTGCTTGCACTCGCATTATTTGGCATTTTCCAGGTGGAAATGTCGGGTCAGAAGCAGTTGAAAAAAGCCGAAATGCTTTTTGAAGACTGCGAATACTCTAAGGCGGCCGAAGGGTTTCAAACCTATTTGTCAGACAATCCTAACGATTACAGTGCCATATCAAAACTGGCAGAGACCTATGCCAGGATGGGCCAATTGCCGGAGGCAGACCTTTGGTATAAAAAAATACCTTCATTTGCAGGTACCGACCCATCTACCTTCAAGCTTCACGGTGACGTACTGAAGAAGATGGGATATTACGATGAGGCCCGCAAACGATATGAGGATTTCAGGTTGTTTGATCCGGAAACGGCGGATCACCTTATAAAAAGCTGTGATTTTGCAAAAAACGCCCTGTCTGTTAAGCCTGACTATGAGGCAGTACTTGTGCCGGGAAATAGCAACGTTTCTGATTTTGGATTGACCTTTTACAAGAATATGCCGGTATTTTCTTCTTTCAGAGAGGATATACTTATGACAGAATCAGAGAGGGAATGGAATGCCACAAACGGTTCCCACAGGACCTGCATTTACAATGCGGAGAAAAACAGGATCAGCTTTATAAAGGGTATCAACAACAAGCTCAACAATCTCGGGCCGGTCAGTTTTTCGGCTGATGGCAAAAGATGTGCCCTCATCGAGGCAAAGATCAGGGACAGCTATTCCTTTATCCTTGATACTCGCTTGACCAATTTGTCTTTGGGCGAAGTCAACGATCGGGGCGAACTAACCTCTTCCGTGCCTTTTATGTACAATGAAGTAGGGTCCACGATCAATGCCGTACAGCTGGCATTTGACGGCACTGCCCTGTATTTTTCATCAGACCGTCAGGGAGGATTTGGCGGCTACGATATCTATGTGAGTTACTTAAATAACGGTTTATGGTCGCTTCCTGCTAATCTCGGTCCTGAGATCAACACAACGGGAAATGAGGTCACACCGTTTTTGAGCGGCAACAAGTTATATTTTGCGTCAGATTACCATACCGGTCTTGGAGGATTTGACATCGTGATCAGCGAGGTGGTCAATGGAAAATGGATGCAACCGGTAAATCCAGGCAATGTCTTCAATACCTCCGGCGATGAATATTTTCCGGCTGTCAACAGGCAGGGAGACGTTTTCATTTGTTCCAACAGGCTTGGTGGCAAAGGCGGCAATGACATGTACAGGATATCCAGGGTAACACCGCAAGTAGAGGAGCCAGAAATGCTGGCCGAAGTGGTACCTCCTGCTGTTAACCTCGAGGAGCTCACAGAAGCGACCCAAAAAAATACAGTCAGTGATGCAGCAGCGATACCTGTCTCCCTGGTAGAAACTGCAGGAGTGGCAAGAGCCTTTTCTCTTCCGGAATTTGATGCACGAAAAGTGGGCAGCAATGCATCGGAAGCTCTTTCTCTCGAAGGTGCCAAAAGGATTGGAGTAGGAGAGATCATTCCCAATACGGAAGTATATTTTATTCAGTTGGCTTCGATGTCATCGTCCAGGCCAAATTTTGACAAGTTTAAACCGCTGCTGAAATACGGCAATATTTACAAGATGCTGGCAAACAGGGCAGTCAAGGTCAGGCTCGGATATTTTACGGACAGGAAGGAAGCCGAAGATGTTTTGTCCAAGGTAAGGACAGCGGGATACAGGGATGCCTTTATAGCCTATGAGATCCTCAATACAGCCCAGATGGAACTGGTGCTTTCCGGCAAGGATGAATCAAGCTTTTCAGACAAAGGTAATTTTAACACACGCAATCCGGAAGTTAGAGACTCCTATAAAAATCCTAAGAAGTATAAGGTCAGGCTGGCATCGTACGAGGACCCGATCTGGTTTGATGTCAATAAAGTCAAGGACCTGGGCAGAATCGAGCAGTGGACCAAAGGCGGATGGACGATCTTTATCCTGGCAGGCTATGAAAGCCTGGATGAAGCAAAACAGGCACAGATAAAGGCGGTCAACAGGGGATACAAAACTGCAGAAGTCGTAATCGACAATGGAGGAATCCTCGAACGTCTGAGACAAAATTAATAAGTACAGGGTTTGATATTATATCAGGTGGGGTCAGGCCATTATGGCTGTGACCCCTCTGTTTTTTATAAAGGATTTCTTCAGGAAGAGATCCAATAGTGATAGCAATACAAAGCCGGCACAAACCAAAGTGACCATGCTGAAAATACGCTGGTCAGGCATATTAAAGTACTGAAAAACTGACGCAGATGATGAAGTACTTAATCCGGCCACGATAAGACCTATGGCCCCAGCTACAGTGAGGATAATCAGCCAGGCCGGAGATACTATCCATTTCAGCTGATTTACCGGTCGGACCTTAGTCAGGGAAGCGGCCAGGGTTTCTGTAAGTTTAATTTTAAATTCCGCTGTCGGTTCCTGGTATGTGGTTTTTGCCAGCAGGCTGTCAAGTTTGCTGTATTGGTCATACATCATCCTGAATCCGGAATCACTTTTCATCAACATATCTGCATGGTTTTTTTCCTCCGCCGTGCATTCACCGTCAAGGTATTTCCACATCAATTCTTCGTGTGATATCATTTTCAGATTCTGTTATACTTTTTCAAAATATTTGGGAGCATGCCGGGCCAGTTCCTTCCTTGCCCTGAACAGCTTTATCTTTATGTTGCTCTCAGTAAGCCCTGTTATTTCCTCAATTTCCCGGATATTTTTCTCTTCAAGATAAAAAAGGGAAATGATTACCCTCGATTCTTCATCAAGATGTCTGAGCAGCGAAGTAACGGCTGTCCTGTTTTCTGCCTGCAAAATCCCGTCATCCGATCCACCCGTCCAGGCCAGAGCACTTACTGCCTCCACATCGGTGGTCGGCCTTTGCCTCCTCTGATAGTCAATAGCTGTTCGGTAGGCAATAGTATAACACCAGGCTTTAAAGGACGACCCGACATCAAATCCTCCTATGGCTTTCAGCACCTTAAGCATGGTGTCCTGGGTTGCCTCCTCGGCTTCAGGCCTGTTCAACAGCACCTTGTGGCATACATTGTATATAAACCCGCTGTACTGGTCAACAAAGGCAGCTACTGCCTTCCTGTCGCCGATCATGAGGCCTTTGACTATCCCTTCTTGTAAGATTACTTCCTGCATGTATGTATGCCTGTACTGATTACGCACATACTGCGATTCCGGTTACAAAAATGCAAATAAAATTTGATCCATACCATCTGTTACATAATGGGCGAAATCTTCCTGCGGTATTATTAAAAATAAATTATAATTCTGTAACCTGCCTCAAAATACTTCCGTAATGGATGCAAAAGGTTTTATTAATTTAACAAATTAAATATTCAAAAATGGCAACCGAAATTGTCGCTACCACATTTTTCTTTATTACAATGATCGTTCTCATTGTTTCCTATTTCAGAACCAGACATACGGAGCGAATGGCTCTTATTAACAGCGGACGTACTGCTAAGATATTTGACAAAACGGACAACGACTCCAACCGTACGCTCAAATTGGGACTCTTTCTTCTTTCAATAGGATTTGGCCTGCTGATAGGACTGGTCTTTGACCATTTTCTGGGTACCGAGCCATCAGGTGTATTTGTGTCCATCCTTATCCTTGGGGGTGTATCACTGATTTATTACCACAGATATGTCCAGTCAAATGAGCCATATATCCGCAAAGATGTCACCAAAGATCACGAAGAAATAGTCTGACCCTTTTATCCCTGGACGTAAAGTCGCTTGACTCTGCCTGATATCCTGCTGATAATCTCGTAAGGTATGGTGTCACAAACGGAGGCAAGCACTTCTACCGGTTTATCCTTGCCAAAAATGATGGCCTCGTCTCCTACTTTAATGTCGTTATTGGTAAAAATATTAACTATGGTAAGGTCCATACACACATTTCCAATAATGGGGTAATCATGCCCGTGAATCCTCACGGAATACCTGCCGTTTCCGGCTCTTCGCATCAGTCCGTCGGCGTACCCGATATTTATAATTGCAACCTTGCCGGGAGACTCTAGTTTTCCCCTTCTGTTGTAACCCACATACTCATCAGTGTTGAGATGTTTGATTTGCACGACAGTAGCCTTGAGGGTGTGCACTTTTTCGAGTTTGGTGGTGATGGTTTCTGTGGTGTCGATACCGTAGAGGCCGAGACCAAGCCGCACCAGGTCAAAGTGGTATTGGGGAAACCTGATGATACCTGCCGAGTTCAGGATATGCTTCATGGGCCGGTATCCGAGGTGCGACACGATTTCATCAAAGTAGGTGTTTAGTTTATTTACCTGTTCATGTGTGAAGGCATCGTCTCCGGGATCTTCGCTCGAACTAAGGTGGCTGAATACTGAACTTACATGGAGGAGTTTGTTTTCGGCAATCAGACGGCACATATCGTTGAGGTCTTCCGCCATAAATCCCAGACGGTGCATGCCCGTGTCAATTTTAAGGTGGATGTTAAACGGCTTTTGTTCGCCGGAGGCCATGAGGCCATTGATCTCCCTGAGTTGCTCCGGGCTGTAGACCTCGGGCTCGAGGTCGTAACGGATCATGTCCAGTACACCGTTGCGGTCAGGATTGAGGATGATGATCGGAAGCATAACTCCGGCCTTGCGTAGCTGGATGCCCTCGTCTATAAATGCTACGGCCAGGTAAGCGACCTTGCGGAATTCCAGAAATCGGGCCAGTTCTTCGCTGCCGCTGCCATAGGCAGATGCCTTGATCACCGCGATAAGCCTTGTGCCCTGTGACAGCTGCTCCGAAAAGTACCTGAGGTTAAATTCCACCGACTGCAGGTCAGTCTCCATGACTGCTGTGTGGGCCTTTTCTGACAAGGCATCGACCAGCCTCTCCAACCTGAATATTCTGGCCCCTTTGACGAGGATTGCCTTGTTTTTAAGGTCTAGAGACGGCAGGTTATGGATCATTTCGTCAGTGGAACCGTAGCTGGAAAAGAGGATAAATGGATCCAGGTGTTTTTCCAGCGAAGCTACGGCGACTCCCACGCCGATGAGATGGGTGATGCCGTGATTCTGGATCAGGGCTGCGAGCCTGTGGTTGAGGGTGGATTCGTCAAGGCCAGTCTGCATAAAATCCGAGAGGACCACCACCTTTTCACGTGAACCTGACTGCTGGCTTAAAAATTCCAAAGCTATCTTGAGCGACTGAATATCTGCATTGTAGGTGTCATTGATGAGGATACTTCCCTGCAATCCGTTTTTCATCTCGAGCCGCATAGGTATGATCTGTATCCGCTTGAGAGCTTCATTGATGCCGGCAATATCAAATCCCAGCACAATCATGGTGGCAATGCAATGCAGCGAATTCTCCGTAGAGGCGGCATCAGAAAAAGGGATGATAAGGGACTCTGGCTTGCCATCCAGTTCTATCGTGATGCGGGACTGATAGTTGGATTTCTGGATGTCCATGATCCTGAATAAAGACGCATTTTGACTCCATCCCCAGCTTTTCAGGTTCTTATCCCCATATTCTTCCCGAATAGCCATGCTGACTATCAGGTCGTCTTCTTCAAAAATGATGGTATGTGCATCCCTGAAGAGTTTAAGTTTTTCACTCAGTTTTTCTGTAAGGGAGCTAAATCCTTCAGCATGGGCATCTCCGAGCATGGTAAAAAGGCCGATGTCGGGCCGGATCATATTTTGCAGATTTTCCATTTCATGCATCTTCGAAATGCCGGCTTCAAATACACCAAGCCTGTCGCCAGGGCGGATCTGCCATACAGAGAGGGCCACCCCTGTCTGAGAGTTGTAGCTCTTGGGGCTTTTTACCACCTGACGGTCCTGGATCATCTGGTATAGCCATTCCTTGATTGTGGTTTTGCCGTTGCTTCCTGTAATCCCTATGACCTCTATGTCCGTAAACGAAACCCTGTGGTGTGCTGCCAGCTTTTGCAGAGCCCTGAGACTGTCAGGTACGATGTATACATTGGCATCCATGCTGCTTTTGCCGGGGTCTTTTTCGGCTACGATGTTTTTAATTCCTTTGTCCAGAGCATCGTGGATAAAGGCATGTCCATCATGCATGCTGCCGCTCAGGGCAAAAAACAGAGTATGGGCGGGGGATTCCACCCTGCGTGTGTCGGTGGTGATGTGTCGGATCTCTGCATCCGGCATAAGCAATGACGCAGTGTCTACGCCCAAAACCTCTGCTATCTGTTTGGCTGTGTACGTTTTCATTTTTTATAGGTCATTTCCGATGTCCCTGCGATAGTATTTACCTTCATATGTAATTCTGTCTGCAGTCTCAAGTGACCTTTGCACGGCCTTCCTGAAATCCATGTCCGTAGTTGTCACTGCCAGTACCCTGCCACCGTTTGTCACGAGCTGTTCGTTTGAGAGGGAAGTGCCTGCATGAAACACAAGTGTATCGCCATCGGCAGGTATGCCGCTGACGGGCAGTCCCTTGCGGTAATCTCCGGGATATCCGCCCGACACCATAACCACCGTGGCAGATGCAAAGGGCGAAAAAGTGGTTTTGAGGCCACTGAGCTTACCATCTGCTGCTGCTAGAAGCAGTGACACCAGGTCGTCTTCCAGCCTCGGCAGGATGGCCTCTGTCTCAGGGTCACCCAGGCGGCAGTTGTACTCTATGACGTATGGCTCACCTTTGACGCTGATAAGGCCAAAAAATACAAATCCTGTATAATCCATTCCTTCGTCTTCTATGCCCCGGATCGTTGGCTCCACGATTTTTTTGGTGACTTTGGCCATCATTGCGGAGTCCGCAAACGGCACCGGTGATACCGCCCCCATGCCCCCTGTATTGGGGCCGGTGTCCTTTTCTCCAATCCTTTTATAGTCTTTGGCCTCGGGGAGTAAAACCCATGTATGACCGTCGGTCAGGGCAAACACAGAAAATTCCGTTCCGTCCAGAAACTCCTCGATGACCACTTTTTCTGATGCTGTCCCGAACATGCCGTCCAGCATGGCACGCAGTTGTGTGACAGCTTCCTCCCTGTCGGGTATAATCAGCACGCCTTTGCCGGCTGCCAGCCCGTCAGCTTTAAGTACATAGGGTGGGTCCATCTGATGCAAAAACGCTATACCCTCCTCCACGCTGGCGGCAGTCACCTCCAGATAGCCGGCTGTTGGGACCTGATACTTACGCATAAACCTTTTGGCAAAGGCTTTGCTTCCCTCCAGCCGGGATGCCGATGCCGAAGGACCAATCACCTTGATATGGGCCAGATCTGAATTTCTGAAAGTATCAGTTATACCCAGCACCAGTGGAGCCTCAGGTCCTACTACCACCATGCCGATGTCTTCTTTCCTGCACAGGTCGGCGATGCCTGCGAAGTCCGTAGGGTCTATATTTACATTGGTGCCCAGTGCGGCTGTGCCGGGATTTCCGGGGGCGATAAAAAGAAAAGTACAAAGCGGGCTTTGGCTTATTTTCCACGCCAGGGCATGCTCACGACCACCGCTGCCTATCAGGAGAATCTTCATATTTCAGGGCATTGAGCCACAAAAATAGGCAATAAGACCGAACAATCCTTGACAATAATCCCGATGATCGTTTGCAATTTTCCTTAGGTCACTGTATATTTGAATTGATTTTTGAAAATACTAAACGGAATATGGATATAATTAAAAAAACAAAACCATGAGCTCAGCGGGACATGTATTGGATATGCTAAAAAGGTGGAAATACAACCGCGAACAGCAAAAAAACCTGAGGAACAAGATGGTAGACACCTTCGGGCATGATAAGACCATGACAATGCTGCACGGAAAATTTAATGATCAAAAATTTGCTCCGCTAACTGAAAAGCAGCAAACTGCAAAAAGGAAGCAGATAGCAGAAGTTATGCGTCGCGAAGAGATTAACCGTATAATAGGGACTTTCCTGGTCCTGGCAGCCATCGCCCTGACAATCCGGATGATTTTACAGTAATAGACAGATGAGGCTTATCGGTAATCGTTTCTAAAAAATTGGAATAAATGCCGTTTGCAGAATTTGATATTTCAAAA
>JAGVTV010000178.1 GCA_019136675.1 Bacteroidota bacterium | reverse complement strand
GAAGATGTAGAATATGCTTTATCTTGCATTAAATTTAAATCGCATTACAAATGCTAAAAATAAAGTATCGAAGTTACAAACTTCGACAATCGGAGGAATGGCCATGAAAGAAAACCCCGTCGGGGTTTTATCATGATAGCCCCGGTCTTCAGACCGGGGTGTAAGGAAAACAGGTAATCGTTTTGGCGTGTATTTTTGCTGCAGAGCTGCAAAAATCATGACAAAACATAGTTTAATAAACCAATGCAAAACTGCCCATACCGGCAGGATAGCCCATAAACCTCAACGGGGTTACATCATAATAACCTGAGACTATAGCCTGGGGAAGGAATGGCCATGAAAGAAAACCCCGTCGGGGTTTCATCTTAATAACCCCGGTCTTCAGACCAGGGTGTAAAGGCAAGAGTCAACCAATCTAAATTCTGAATCAACGCAATGCTTCTTCAAGCTCTCTGACAATTTCGGAAGATGACGGTCGGGGTGCAGTGGCATTTATAATGTTTCCGTCTTTTCCAATGATCATAAACCTAGGAATACCCGATATCGAGTAATCGCGGATAATCTCAGCATTCCACCCTCCGGGTACCAGGAGCTGGAGGCCCTTCATGTTTTTTTGCTTGACCATATTACGCCAGGCAGCCTTGTCTTCATCCACGGATACGCTTACAAAAGCAATGTTGGTATTACCTTTAAATTTTTCCTGCAAGGCCTCCAGATATGGTAGTTCGTGAAGACAAGGTCCACACCAGCTGGCCCATACATCAATATAAAGCACTTTGCCCTTAAGGGTTGCCAACGAAATGTTTTCTCCGGAAAGTTTAAGCCCTCGGATGGTAGGGGCCGGTTTGCCTTTGAGCAGATTTTCTCTTGCTGCAAACAGTTCTTCATCCATTTTTAGCCATTCCGCATCGTTTTGCCTCTTGCGGTATTCAGGCATCCACACGGCTGCTTCGTTGATAGAGTTTTCAATGGCATCCTGCATCACATTATGATTTAGGTAAGCAGCAGTTTTTACGGACTGAAAAACCTTATCTATCAGATTAAATTTCCTTCCGGTGGCAGTAGCTTCTTGGGTTGAAGTATCCTGTGCCATTTTGTATTCCACAAACTTGCTGACAAAAGGCCGGTATGCCGGCACCATCAGGTTTTCATCATTATCCAGATCAAGATTTTGTAAAAAACTGTCATAGGTGTCGGACAATTTCAATACACTGTCCGGTGCAAAATACCGGAAATAATCAGGATAATTCATCTTGACAACAGCCGCGTCAAATGCCACTTCGTCGGATAAAAGTTCTTCAAAAAGCGGGTCAAAGGTACCGTTTTTCTTCTGGTACTCCTGCTGATCCTCATACAGACGGTTCGTCCTGTATTCCACTGACTTGATGAATTCTGCTTCTGACTGGGTGAAAAACATGCCATAATCTTCGGGCTCAATGCTGGCCTTAAGTTTTTCATAGGCTACCAGGTACTGATTTTCTTTAGCATGGTCTCCCTTATACATCAGGCTTTCGGGCAAGGTGCGGTAATCACCTGTCACACTGATCCTGGCCCCAGGCTCAATATAGATGTAAAAGGACTGATCGGCCAGAATGATCCTGTAAATACCAGCCTCAGTGAGCTCGCTGCTAAGCGAAAACTTACCGCTGGCATCGAGAGCAGACTTTATTGTGGACATACCCTGGAGTGAGAGGATAAGCTCCGGAGCAGATGTAATCTGACCACTGATCACTGTAGTCGTCGGTTTAAAACTCCTGTGATGCTCCTTGCAAGCAAACAGAAACACTGCCGACAGAAATATTAAAAAATGATGAATATACTTTTTACTCAGGATCATCAGGTCATTTTAAATCACCATGCAAAATTATAGCATTATAGAAGCAAGTAATGCACCAATGTCTGGTCCCGGCTATATTTAAGCGTAAATTAACAAAGATTAACAAGGTCGTCATCTGGCGAGGTGCATCATCATCAAAGCCACAATTCCTGCTGTTTCTGTTCTGAGTCTGGCATCTCCCAGAGATACTACCTGGAAGGCATGTTTTCGGGCAGTTTCCACCTCTTCGGAGGTAAAATCTCCTTCCGGGCCGATGAGTACAATGGTATCTTCTCCGACTTTTGTCAGATCCGACAGACAGGGGGCCTCTTCGCCACAATAAGCCATAAACCTGTGTTTGTAGGTTTTGCAGTATTCCAGGGCATCGGCCGTGTTTTTGCAGATGACCAACTTCGGTAAAATCAGGTTGCCACTCTGTTTCATCGCAGAAATCAGGATATTATGGAGCCTCTGCTCATTGACATTCTTTTTTTCTGACCTGGCTGCAAAAAACAATACTATTTCCCGGATACCGATCTCTGTCGCCTTTTCCACAAACCATTCAAGCCTTGCCGGGTTTTTTGTCGGTGTAGTACATATGGCGTAACTGCAAGGATGCAAGGTCTCCCTAACGGTTTTTTTGATATGGCAATGCAGGGCATTTTTTGTTATCATTCCGATCGTTGCCTCATAGAGTTTTCCGTGCCCGTCAGTGATCAGGATCAGGTCTCCTGTTTGTTTTCTGAGTACACGGGTGCAGTGCGTCATCTCGTCACCTTCCAGGGTAGCCTGGTCGGCCAGCACAGTTCTGGAATAAAAAATTATCATGGCTCATTTAAAAAACATTCAAAACTAAAAGAAAATCTCAATAGAGGTATAATTCATCCTGCCTTTCATTTCCGGTTACAATTACGGGGATAACAATTTTATTGTATTTTTGCGGGCTGAAAGGTCAATTGCCGATATTTTTTATCCGGAAGTCCTTTGCGAAGGAACAATTTGCAAATCTTGTTCGTTTTAAACTTTTTTGTCAATAATAAAAAATCTTAATGGACAAACTTAACCTGGCACTCCAGTTGATCCTTAGTTTATCAATTCTGGTGGTGTTGCACGAATTCGGCCATTTTCTTCCGGCCAGATGGTTCAGGACGAAGGTAGAAAAATTCTACTTGTTTTTCAATCCCTATTTTTCGCTCTTCAAAAAACAAATTGGAGAAACGGAGTGGGGTATAGGGTGGATACCCTTTGGAGGTTATGTGAAGATTGCCGGAATGATCGACGAGAGCATGGACAAAGAGCAAATGAAACAACCTCCTCAACCCTGGGAATTCAGGTCCAAAAAGGCGTGGCAAAGGCTGATCATTATGATCGGTGGTGTCACGGTCAATTTTCTGCTCGGCATCTTCTTATTTTCAATGATAATCTTTTATTGGGGGGAATCCTATCTTAAGGTTGAAAATGCAAAATACGGCATGGCCGTAGACTCCATGGGCATGCAGTTGGGGCTTGTTGACGGCGACATTCCTGTATCTGTAGGCGGCGTACCGGTTACAAAGTTCAGTTCAGGTGCTATAACCAAGGAAATTGTGATCAATGAAGCCAGTGAGGTGGTGGTCAACCGAGGAGGTCAGAATGTGACGTTGAAGGTCCCGGAAGGTTTTGTCGAAAAACTGACCAAATACGAAAACAAAGGAAGTTCTCTGTTTTATCCCCGCCAAAAAATGGTCATAGATACGGTTATGACTGAAGGTCCTGCCAGTAAAGCCGGATTGGTTAAAGGTATGGAAGTGATTTCTGTTAATGGCAAACCAGCCGGTTTTTTACATGAGATGTCAAGGGAACTTCAGGGGGTGCGAAATGGTATTGCCAATATGGAACTATTGACCCCACAGGGTACAAAAATATATAAAATGGTGGGCATTCCTCATTCAGGAAAAATAGGGATTGGGGCTGGCCAATTGGATTTATCTGCCGAAAAATTCGGCTTACTGACCTCCTTTGGCAAGGGATGGAATACCTCAGTCAACTTTTTGGGCGATCAACTAAAAGCATTCGGCCAGATGTTTTCAGGTAAAATAAAGGCCAAGGACTCTCTGGGAAGTGTATTTTCCATTGCCACCATGTTTGACAAGGGATGGGATTGGAGTGTTTTCTGGAAAATAACCGCAAGTCTTTCTATCCTGCTCGCTTTTTTCAACCTGTTGCCTATACCCGCACTCGATGGCGGATACGTCGTTTTCCTTTTATGGGAGATTATTACCGGCAAGGTTCCGGGCGAAAAATTTATGGAGGTGGTCAATTACATAGGATTTTTTATCCTGTTATCCCTGATGATCTTTGCTCTGGGACTGGATATTTCAAGGTGGTTCTGACCGGGAAACGTGTATGGACAAGCTGAGGGAAAATTATTTTGATATTCTGGAACTGCCTGAAAGCCTGAATGTGAATGCCTCAGACATTCGCAAAGCGTATTACCGACTAAGCAGGCAGCACCATCCCGACCATTTTTCAGGTGGGTCAGAAGCAGAAAGGAATAAGGCCATTTTACAAAGCGAACTCATCAATCAAGCCTATAAAGTCCTTTCTGACGACAATCTCAGAATGAAGCACATCCTGGACATCTACGGAATGCTGGTGGAAAACGAACAGGTTTCGCTGCCCCGTGAGTTCCTTCTGGAAATGATGGAACTAAATGAAAGTTTTGAAGAATTGGATCTTACTGATCCGGTGGTAAGGGCTGATGTAGAAGAGGTCGTAGAATCTGTGGAAGAAGATCTGGTTGAAGAAGTCAGTCCCTGGCTTAAGAAGTTTGAAGACGGCCAACGGGACAAACAAGTGATGGAAGGGATTAGGGATTATTATCTAAAATCTAAATACCTGTTGCGTATTAAGGAAAATATGGCTAACTTTGCCGACCCCAACCGATATCTTTGAATGCCGAAGTGGTGGAATTGGTAGACACGCTGGACTCAAAATCCAGTGCTAGCAATAGTGTGCGGGTTCGAGTCCCGCCTTCGGTACTGTAAACCCTGCCTCAATAATTTTGGGCAGGGTTTTGTTTTTTAGGTAAATATCTTGTGTTGCTCAACCGAACAGCCCAATTCTCCAGGGCTTGTATTTGAACGGAAAAATGCGGTGATTTTCCCTGGAAAGGGATTTATTGAAAAATAGTAAGCCTACCTCAAAGAGGTCCACACTCAGGGTAATCTCCGGTCTGCTGACCAATGACTTCCACCCGGACTCCATATCCTCTGACCAGTAAATGTCGTCTACAACTATGACTGTGCCGTCATGACAGAAGGGCAAAATGGCTTCAAAATATTCTACAACGGCTTCTTTTTTATGGTTACCGTCCAGAAAAACCAGATCAGGTCGTTTTTTCATCCTATGCAGCACCCCGGACAATGTTTCTTCAAAAGGACCTGTGACAACTTCGACGTTAATAATTTTCATCTTGGAATGCAGTTCTCTGGCTATGGCCGAAATGTTTTCATCCCCTTCAAGGGTCACTACACTGGCAAGTCGGTTGGCGGAGGCCATATAACCTGATGATAACCCCAGGGAGGTCCCAAGTTCCAGGACCTGAGTGCATTTATAATGATTTACCAGGTTAAACAGGACCCTGCATTTCCTGGGATTAGAAAGCGACGTAGAGGCTATTCTGCAGACCTCCCGTACATTGTCCTTCATGACTTGAGAACCAGCCCCATAATCTTTTACTGCAATTTTCCGGTGGTCATGAAGCAAATCTTTTCTGGCTTCTTCCAAGGTGCTGAATGGATAAAATTCCTTGTTTATGTCGAGGACTCCTGTCAGCAGGTCATACAGAAACGGGGAGTGCACATTGAATTTTGTCTTTGCCTCCCGGTAAAACCTTAAAAACGCCTTTAACCTGTACCACATATCTCCGGTAAAATTAGGCATTTAACGAAAACCGATGGCATTTGACCTTTTTAATTTTTCGAAATTTGACTTGCTGGTACTAAACATATATTTTATTTAGGGCGTTTCAGTCCAGGTTCTTAGCTTTGTACCAAAATCATCATCCTATGCCTGTCCTGGAAATCCGCGGACTTTCTAAAAAATACGGAAGAATCACCGCCCTCAGCAACCTGGATCTGACTATTGAAGCAGGAAATGTATATGGACTGTTGGGTCCAAATGGCAGCGGCAAGACCACCACGCTTGGCATTATTCTGGGTATACTGGCAAAGGACAGCGGCTCATATGTCTGGTTTGACGGCCACTACGGAGACAAGCACAGAATGAAGATAGGTTCCATCCTGGAAACGCCAAACTTTTACCCATACCTCAATGCCGACGAAAACCTTGAAATAGTCCGGCATATTAAGAAAGCTCCAGGTACAGATTTTGGGCATCTCCTCGAACTGGTCAATCTGAAGGAGAGACGTAAAAGCAAATTCAGCACCTATTCACTGGGTATGAAACAGAGGCTGGCCATTGCAGCCACACTGATCGGTGAACCCGAGGTATTGATCTTTGATGAACCCACAAATGGGCTGGACCCTCAGGGCATCGCAGAGGTTCGGGACATTTTAAAGGGTATTGCCTCCACGGGCAAAACTGTCCTTATGGCCTCCCATATCCTGGATGAGGTGGAAAAAATCTGCACCCATGTAGCAATAATTAAAAAGGGAAAACTTCTGGCAAGCGGATCTGTCGGGTCAATAATAAACAATGACATAACTCTTGAAATTGCCTGTGAAGACATGGAGTCACTTACCTCCCTCCTTTCGGGCCTTCCGATGGTTAAAAAAATGGAGATCAGGGACAGGATAATTGAAGCATCACTGGCTCAGGATGCAGATTACAGCCAGATCAACAGGCTTGCTTTTGAAAAAGGACTTGTTCTCACCCATCTGGTAGCCCGTAAACGCAAGCTTGAAACAGAATTTTTGGAAATCACAGCAAAAGCCTGATAAAAACGCTTTTATGTTCAGAACACTAAAGGAAAAATGGAATGTAGGATGGTTTCAGTTCGTCCTCATCTTTACAACCTTTGCACTCGGGGGTTCCTTGTGTGCCAGAGCGGGCAGTTATTTGCTGGGGCTACTGTTTTCAGACAAAAACATAATTTACTGGGTGCTTTATATACCTGTGGTCACTGTTCTTTGGCCATTGTGTGTGCTTCTGATCAGCATACCTTTGGGACAGTTCAGGTTTTTTAAAGGCTATATCTCCAAAATGGGCAAAAAGATCGGAGTAATCAGAAAAAAAGACCCGGCCTAAAACTGAGCTGAGGGTTTGATCTTTTCCATAACATAGATGACGGAGCTGGCACGACGTGGGTCAGTCAGACTGCTCAGCCATGACCTGAAACCATGGAAACTTCCTCTTATCAGCGGTAGCGAATGGTTCATGTATTTTTCACTTAACATGGCGTTGTAAAAAGGGTCAAAAGGCATGCCCTCCATTTTTACGACCTTAAATCCGTTTCTTTCTGCCAAACGCTGCATGGCGTCAGGATGAAAATGCCAAAGATGCCTCGGCACATCGTATCCGGCCCAGTATCGGCCGTAGACACCTGCTTCATGTCCACGGAAATTGGGAACGGCAATGATGAGTCTTCCGCTGTCCTCCAGAAGCCCATAAAAAATTTTTATGTATCTGTCAGGATCATACAAGTGTTCAAGTACGTGCCACAAAGTGATATAACCGAAATGCCTTTCAGCAATGCCCTCCAGAAATTGCCCGGTGGAGATCACATTCAGACCCCATTGCGTTCGACTGTATTCCCTTGCTTTGTCATCCATTTCGACGCCCAGCACATCAAACCCGGCATTTTTCATGTGTTTGGCAAAATACCCTGTACCCGAGCCAAAGTCAAGTAAGTACTTGGCCACACCTTCGGCCCTGCACAGTCTTTCCTTGCGGCCCAGCATAATCGTCCTTATCCGGTGGTAGAGTTTGTTGACCAACCCTTCTGTGGTATCGCTGTGGGAAATATAGTCCTGGCTCTGGTAATAAATGCCGCAATCAGCCTCTGATGGAGGATTGGCAGTAAACCTAAAACCACAGTCCAAACACTCGGAAATTTGAAAAGACTCACCCGTACTGGTATAATCTATAGCCTCAAAACACACTGAATGATGATGGCTTTGGCAAATAAGGCAATGATCTCTAAAGATCCGCGACATGGCATACTGGTATTGTTGCCGCAAAGGTATCAAAAACTTACCGCATATAAGTCGGGAACACGGCTGATCAATGACAGTTAAAAAAGTCACGAGTTTTGTAACTTTTAATAAAATTTTAACGTTAATGGGTTGATTGACATGCAACTTTTAAAATCAATTCTTGTCATTATCATCAAACAATTAGATATGAAACCCGACAAAAGATCAAAATACATTCTCGGCTTCGTGGTTGCCTGCAGTCTGTTAAGTTCATTTTATCTCAGAGCCCAGTACAGCGACTACTCTCAATCTTCCGAACAGGAAATCATGGCTGTATGCCTGAAAGAAGGTACCATTCTGCCTGACGTACATTTAGTTAAGGAGCTTTTGAGGAGTATTTTTAATGTGGTCAACACTAATTTCTAACAGTCAGATTTCCACATTTAATAGCTTGGCCACCCATTTTCCAAGTGTTAAAAAAATATTAAAGTAGGGTTATAGTCTTTTATTGCAGTCGAAAAATCAGCTTGTTTGCATTAATTTTGCATTTAAAGTGTAACAGCAGATTCGTGAACCTTTATGAGATTGTTTTTACTAAATGTCCTTTTACTGGTATTAATCATTGACCCTTTGTCTTCCCAAAATAAGATAAGATGGTTGGGATGGGATAAGGCTGATGAAAAAATTGATAAGGCTGATCGTAAGTTTATGGTTTATATCTACTACGATGGGTGCAAGTGGTGCAGGTACATGGAAGACAATACATTTTCCGGTGATCATATTGCCAGATTTGTAAATCAGAATTTCTATCCCTACCGCATCAATGCCTTAAGTGTGGAGGAGATCAAAATAGCGGACAAATCCTACAAATCATCCAGGATAGGGAAATATGATTTTCATGAGCTTGCCGTCACCTTGCTTGATGGTGTCATGTCATTTCCTTCAGTAGTTTTTCTGGACGAAAAATTTAAAAAGATAACAGGTTTTGAATCGTACCTTGACCAGCATAATTTTGAAATGATTTTATCCTATTATGCGGGCAACCATTATAAAAACACAATGTGGAAACGGTATGCCAACAATTACTGCCGTGACAACCACTTCAACAGCCTCGTAAACGATAAAAAATAAGGTGTAATCTTTGTTTTGATTGTCGCCTTTCGGCCAAATTCAGTATTTTTGAGCCGATAACCAAATTCGTCAAAATGTCAAGAATAATTTATTTACTGGCGACAGGCCTCGTGGCACTTGCCGGGTGTTCAGGCAACAAATCTAATCCTCAAAATTCTTTAACTGTGAATTATCCCCCCACACGCAAAGACACTGTCACCACCCGTTATTTTGATACCGTAATTACCGATGCCTACCGCTGGCTTGAAGATGACAGATCTCCTGAGACATCCGCATGGGTAGACACCCAAAATAATGTAACAAATGCCTTCCTTTCCAGGATACCATTCAGAAATGCATACAAGGAAAGGCTGGAAAAACTCTGGAATTATGCCAAATTCAGTGCTCCGTTTAAGGAAGGGGAGTACACCTATTTTTATAAGAATGACGGGTTGCAAAACCAATTTGTACTCTGGAGACAAAAGGCAGGTATGGAGCCTGAGATTTTTCTCGACCCCAATACTTTTTCAAAAGACGGGACAACTTCACTGGCAGGAATAGAATTTTCAAAAGATGGGAGCAAAGCTGCTTACCAGATCTCCGAAGGCGGATCAGACTGGCGTAAGGTCATTGTTATTGATGCAGGTTCAAAAAAAGTATTGGAGGATACACTTGTTGATGTAAAATTCAGTGGGCTGTCGTGGCTTGAAAATGACGGGTTTTATTACTCCAGTTATGACAAACCTAAAGGCAGTGAGCTTTCTGCTAAAACAGACCAGCATAAGTTATATTACCATAAACTTGGCACTCCTCAGAAAAGCGACAAACTAATTTTTGGCGAAAAGCAAAAAAGAAGGTATGTAGGAGGCTCAGTAACCGAAGACGGAAGATTTCTGTTTATATCGGCTTCAACATCCACCTCCGGCAACGAGTTGTATATGATAGATTTGAAAGATAATTCCGGAAAAATGGTCACTATGGTTGACAATTTTGACAGTGACAGTTATGTGATAGACAATGAAGGTTCCAAACTGTTTATCGTCACCAATCTCGGTGCTCCCAATCAAAAGGTTGTTACGGCTGATGCCTCCGCACCTGAGGTGGCAAACTGGAAAGATTTTATTCCTGAAACCGACAATGTACTTGAAGTCAACAAAGGGTGCGGATTTCTTTTTGCACACTACATGAAAGACGCTATCTCGCTGGTGAAACAATATGACTACACCGGCAAACTGATCAGAGAAATACAATTGCCTGGGGCGGGCACTGCTTCCATGGGTAGTTCCAAGCGTTCCGAAAAGGAAATCTACTATTCGTTTACAAATTATATCACGCCGGGCAGCATTTACAAATATGACCCTTCAGGTGGAAAATCAGAACTGTATATAAAGCCGGAAATCGATTTTGATCCGTCGGCATACGAATCAAAGCAGGTCTTTTATCAGTCAAAGGATGGAACCAGGGTTCCCATGATGATTACCCATAAGAAAGGTCTGAAAATGGATGGTAAAAACCCATTGATTCTGTATGGATACGGAGGGTTCAATATAAGTCTGACACCCACCTTCAGCATATCCAATGCTGTGTGGATGGAGCAGGGCGGAATCTATGCTGTGCCAAATCTCAGGGGTGGCGGTGAGTACGGAAAAAAATGGCACGATGCCGGCACCCAGCTCAAAAAGCAGAATGTTTTTGACGATTTTATAGCCGCTGCTGAATATCTGATAGCCAATAAATACACTTCTTCAGATTATCTTGCCATTTCAGGAGGATCCAATGGCGGTTTGCTGGTAGGAGCCTGTATGACTCAGCGTCCTGAGTTGTTCAGGGTCGCATTGCCGGCTGTGGGAGTGCTCGACATGCTAAGATATCATACCTTTACAGCAGGTGCCGGTTGGGCATATGATTACGGTACTGCCGAGCAAAGCCCGGAAATGTTCCGTTACCTTTTGGGATATTCTCCGGTACACAATGTAAAACCAGCAGCTTATCCGGCAACACTTGTGACAACTGCAGACCATGACGATAGGGTAGTCCCAGCCCATTCATTTAAGTTTATTTCCGTCCTCCAGGAAAACCAGAAGGGTCCCAATCCTGTCCTGATCCGCATCGAGACCAGTGCCGGTCATGGTGCCGGTAAGCCAACCTCAAAAATAATTGAGGAAGCCGCCGACAGATATTGTTTTACTTTGTTTAATATGGGTAGAGAGTTTGTAATCAAATAATACCAAATAAATGAAAACCACACAGGAATATATAGAGGAAAACAGAGCCAGATTTCTGGACGAGTTACTCGAATTGCTAAAAATACCTTCCATAAGTGCAGACCCGAAATTTAAAGATGATGTGGCCAAAACAGCCACCGCAGTGGCAGACAGCTTAAGGAATGCAGGCTGCAGCATGGTAGAGGTATTTCAAACCAAAGGTCACCCGATAGTGTATGGCGAGCACATAACAGATCCGGGACTTCCGACAGTGCTGGTTTATGGTCACTATGATGTGCAGCCTCCCGACCCACTTGACTTGTGGGACAGCCCGCCATTTGAACCGGTTATAAAAAAAACGGCCATACATCCGGATGGAGCCATCTTTGCCAGGGGGTCCTGTGACGATAAGGGCCAGTTTTTTATGCATGTCAAAGCATTTGAAGCCATGGTCAGGACAGGCACACTGGCGGTCAATGTCAAGTTCATGATTGAAGGAGAAGAAGAAGTGGGCTCTTCCAATCTCGGTGATTTCTGCCGCGAAAACAAGAAAATGCTGGCCTGTGATATGGTGATTATATCGGACACCTCAGTCCTTGCCAATGACACACCTTCCATCACGGTAGGATTGCGGGGTTTAAGTTATGTGGAAGTGGAAGTCACCGGACCCAATAAGGACCTTCATTCAGGAGTATATGGAGGTGCCGTGGCCAATCCTGCTCAGGTGCTTTGTGATATGATTGCCTCGCTAAAGGATGAAAACAAACACATAACAATCCCTGGTTTTTATGATGATGTAGTCGAGGTGACGGCCTCAGAAAGGGCTGCAATGAATATGGCCCCTTTTTCCAAAAAGGATTACATGGCCGGTCTTGGCATAGAGGAAACCATGGGAGAGAGGGGTTATACTGTACTGGAACAGACCAGCATCAGGCCGACCCTGGAGGTCAATGGCATCTGGGGCGGATACATAGGAGAAGGTGCCAAAACAGTCTTGCCTTCCAAGGCATCAGCCAAAATAAGTATGAGGCTTGTGCCAAACCAGAAAAGCGATAAAATAACAGAACTTTTCAAAAAACACTTTGAGTCTTTGGCTCCGGCTGGTGTTAAAGTTACTGTCAAGCCACACCACGGTGGTGAGCCGGTAGTTACCCCTTCTGACACACCCGAATACCAGGCTGCTGCCCAAGCAATGCTTGAAACCTACGGCAAGGAACCGATACCGGTAAGAGGAGGCGGCAGCATTCCTATTGTGGCTCTTTTTGAAAGTGTTTTAGGTGTTAAGACAGTTCTGATGGGTTTTGGTCTGGATTCCGATGATATCCATTCGCCCAACGAACATTACGGGCTTTTCAACTTTTATAAGGGCATTGACACGATTCCACGTTTTTTTGCCCACTATGCAAGATTGAAAGCTAAATCCTGAACAATCAGATAGCCCAAATGGAAATAGACATTATCACCGTGCTCCCCGAGCTGCTCAGGAGCCCTTTTGAGCATTCCATTATGAAGAGGGCAGCTGAGAAGGGGCTTCTTTCAGTAAATCTCATAGACTTGCGTAAATACGGGCTCGGGCCCCACAGGCAGGTGGATGATTATCAGTATGGAGGAGGGGCTGGTATGGTTATGATGTGTGAGCCTCTAGATCGGTGTATTTCAGAACTCAAGGCTGCCAAGACATATGATGAGGTAATCTACCTGACTCCTGACGGCATTAAATATGAGCAAAAACTTGCCAACAGATTGTCACTGAGTCAACGGTTGCTGGTTATATGCGGTCATTATAAGGGTATAGACCAAAGGATCAGGGACATGCATGTGACCATGGAAATATCTGTGGGGGACTTTGTCCTGTCCGGCGGCGAACTGGCAGCAGCCATCGTGGTGGATTCTATTGGCAGGCTTATACCGGGAGTGCTCAATGATGAGACAAGTGCACTGACGGATTCTTTTCAGGATGACCTCCTTGCTCCCCCTGTATACACGAGGCCTGCAGAATATAAGGGAATGAAAGTACCCGATGTATTACTTTCAGGGCACGAGGCTAAGATTGACCAATGGAGATACGATCAATCTTTTGTTAAAACAAGCGAAAAGAGACCTGATTTGCTTGACAGATAATGGTCCGGAGTTTTTAGAAGGGTCCGATTTCTGACGTGGGTTTTGAGAATACCTTATCAAATATTCATTCCTATATCCCTCAGAAAATAAAAATTTATAGTTTTGCACTGCGGAAGGTATTTCCGGTACCTGCCCTTTTCAAGCTCTTAAGCTTTTTTCATTTTATAAATGTAAAGAATGACTAAAAACCTGCTCATCGTTGAGTCGCCTGCAAAAGCCAAAACCATAGAAAAATATCTGGGTTCCGATTTTACGGTAAAGTCCAGTTTCGGCCATATCAGGGACCTCGACAAAGGAAACCGAGGTGTGGATGTCGAAAATAATTTTGAGCCTCACTATATCGTGTCGCCGGAAAAGGTAAAAGTGGTCAGAGAACTCAAAGACCTGGTAAAAAAATCAGCGGAAGTCTGGCTGGCAACGGACGAAGACAGGGAAGGGGAGGCCATTTCCTGGCATTTGTGTCAGGAGCTCAAGCTCGATATCGACAAGACAAAAAGGATCGTTTTTTCTGAGATCACCAAGCCCGCTATACAGAAGGCAGTGGCATCGCCCCGAAAGGTGGATATAAACCTGGTAAATGCCCAGCAGGCCAGGAGAGTGCTGGATAGAATAGTGGGATTTGAGCTCTCAGAGGTTCTTTGGAGAAAGGTTAAAAATAAACTTTCTGCCGGTCGGGTACAATCAGTAGCCGTCAGGCTGATTGTTGACAGGGAAAGAGAGATCCAGACCTTTATCTCAGAATCCTTTTTTAAAATCATTGCATTATTCAATGTAGACAATGGCAAAGGGGCGGTTGTACCCCTGAAAGCCGAATACACTTCCCGAATCGGAGAAGAGGCAGGAGCTCTGGATTTTCTTACCAAAGCCAACGGTGCAAAATATTCCATAGCCTCGATCGAAAAGAAACCACTGAAAAGGTTTCCGGCTCCGCCATTCACCACATCGACACTCCAGCAGGAGGCAAGCAGAAAACTCGGCTTTTCAGTCAACAGGACAATGTCTGTGGCCCAGAGACTTTATGAAGAGGGATACATTACATACATGCGTACCGATTCGAACAATCTGAGTGATACAGCACTTAACGCCATAGCGGCTGAAATAGAATCTTCCTTCGGCAAAGATTATCTGCATAAACGCCAGTACAAGTCTAAAACGGTAAATGCCCAGGAGGCCCATGAAGCCATCAGGCCCACCTATATGGAAAGAAAAAACATAGGCCCGGACAAGGATCAGCAAAGGCTGTATGACCTGATCTGGAAAAGGACAATCGCTTCACAGATGTCAGAGGCAGAAATTGAAAAAACGATTGCAAAAATTGACATTTCTACCATGCCAGGAAGACAACTTGAAGCGGTGGGAGAAGTATTGAAATTTGACGGTTTTCTAAAAGTATATCTGGAATCTACTGACGATGATGAAGATGAAGACACTAAAGGCATGCTGCCACCACTGTCAGTGGGCCAGGTTTTGGATTTCAATAAAATGGAGGCGACGGAAAGTTTCACCCGACCCGCTGCAAGATATACTGAAGCAAGTCTCGTAAAAAAGCTGGAGGAGCTGGGCATAGGACGACCTTCCACCTACGCCCCCACGATATCAAAGATCATGGAAGATGAGCGTGGCTACGTCACAAAAGAAAGCAGGGAAGGCACCGTAAGACAGTACAGGCTCCTGACGCTGTCCAATGGCAAAATCGATAAACTCACAAAATCGGAGACTACAGGAGCTACTAAAAATTGCCTATATCCCTCTGACCTGGGTATGCTCGTTAGTGACTTCCTGTCCGAACATTTTGCTAAAATCATGGATTATGGCTTTACCGCCAAAGTGGAGGACGAACTGGACAAAATAGCTACAGACGGGCACGATTGGAAAAGCATGTTAAAGAGTTTTTACGGTCCTTTTCACGAGACGGTGGAGATGACACTGGAAAAGGCAGAAAGGGCAAAAGGCAAGAGGGTCCTGGGCCCTGACCCAGCTACCGGAAGATCAGTACTTGCACAAATGACCCGTTTCGGGCCTGTAATACAGATCGGGGACAGGGATGAATTACCAGAGGATGAAAAACCGAGGTTTGCCAATCTCAAGCCGGGACAATCCATGGAGACGGTTACTCTGGAAGAGGCCCTGGACCTGTTTAAACTACCCAGAAATCTGGGAATGATAGACGGAGAAGAGATATCAGTCAACACAGGCCGATTTGGACCATATGTCAAAAAGGGCAGTATGTTTGTGAATCTTCCGAGAACCATGGACCCGCTCACCGTTTGTATGGAAGAAGTAAAAGGCTTAATTGCGGCCAAGGAGGATGAAAACGCTCCTATCGGATATTATAAAGATTTACCAATTACCAAAGGCAAAGGTCGCTTCGGGCCGTTTGTCAAGTGGAATGAGCTCTTTGTAAATATTCCGGCCAGATATAAGATTGACACCATCACCATAGATCAGGCCATAGAGATAATTGAGGCCAAGGTCGACAAGGAAGCCAACCGGTATATAAATCAATGGCCCTCAGAAAAAATTTCTATCGAAAACGGGCGTTGGGGACCCTATATTAAATTTGGCAAACTTAATATCAAGATTCCCAAGGTAGACGGTCAGAAACCGGAAGAGGATTACCTGAAAAGTGTATCGCTTGAAACAGTTAAATCCTGGATTGAGGCAGAGATTCCGGATGCATTCAAAAAGAAAGAGCCAGCCAAAAAGAAATAATCAGGTGTTTCTGAGTGAAATGGGCTTTTTGGAAACCTCCAGCCTTTTGGACTAAGAAAATTTCCGTAAGGGTCGTTTAATATTTTCTTAACTAACAATAATTCCTGTTGTTTAGTCTTTATATAGTAAATACGAATAAAATGAAAACCAGAATAATTTTTACGGCTTTTGCCATTTTACTTATTTCAAGCCTGTCAATTGCACAGGTTTTGGATGAAGAAACGGGCTTCATTTATGTAAAGGCCGAGTATCTGTATGAAACGGGCAGGTACGAAGAAGCGATCAACAGTTTTAATCAGGTCATAGCCAAGGATCCTAAATATAAAGACGCCCTTTTGCACAGGGGAGCAGCCAAATATAGCCTGGCAGCATACAAAGGAGCTAAAAACGATGCTATGCAAAGCATTGAGTTGAAGGGGATAACTTCTGATGCTGCAGCCCTGTTGGGAAGAGCAACCTTTGCCATGGGAGAAAGGCAGTCAGGTCTTAACAGTTTGTCTGCCGCAATAGATATAAATCGCTCTAATGCGTCATACTACGAATGGAGGGCAGAAATGTATGAACAAACAGACCAGAAATTAAAAGCATGCAGTGATTATGAGTCTGCCATGAATCTGGGAAGCAGCATGGCGGAAACCAAAGCCAGAAATCTATGTGGTATCACAAAGACCAAAACACAGCCTACACAGCAGCATCAACACCCATCCGGAAATAATGGAGAAGTGATCACAAAAACCGAACCTGCGGGGGTTCCGGACACGGATGATACAAAATTAGGCGAAAATGAGGTGCTTTCTGAAGGCCAGCATGAAGGTACCAATCCGGACCCGAATCATCAGCCCGCTAATACCAACCCTGCAGTAGACAGTACGAGGGTACTTACGGATGACTCAGAGCCACCTGTGGTCGATGAAAACCTCCCAAAAAATGACAATACGGCTAATAACTTTGTAATAGATGAAGAACTCAGCATCAGCATATCAGGTCAGGAACTCGGCAAACGAAAGATCAGGGAAATACCAAGTATTCTGATTTTGGCAGACGAAAACGGCAAGGTGACAGTAGATATCTGCGTCAACAGGGAAGGCACGGTAACCAAGGCTGAATTTAATGGATCAATGTCAACAATTGCCAAAAAAAGTTTAGTGTCACTTGCGATCAGAAAAGCCCGCGAGTTTGAATTCGAACCCGGCAAATATGATCTTCAGTGCGGAATCATGGTCTTTAACATCAAGAGCAATTAAGTATTGCGGGTAGCGATAAGCATTACCATCCGGTAAATGCATCGTTGAATATATTTTCTGTAAGTTGCCTGAAAATCTCTGATATCAGATTGTCCTGAATGCTGACAAAATCCTTGTCACTTTCAAATGTCCTGAAAAAGGAAAAGGTCTTTTTCCAGTTTTTGGTTTCATCCGTATTATTGACAAAAGACACACTCACGCTGATTTCAAGTTTATTTAGAGCCACAGTATTTCCGGCCTGGGGTGCCTCTGGTGTGAGCCTGAATCCGCTGATCTCCCCGGAAAACTCGATATCAGGTTTCTGTTCGTTGTAGGTCAGCCGGGATTCGTTCCTTATTTTAGCCCTAAGAGCTTCTGAAAACCTCTGATTTATATCAGCAGGAGCTTGCGGAACAGCATTGTTAAAATTCTCTACAAAAAAGGTGTTTACATTGGGCGGTATAGCTATGCCCTTAAAACTGTAACAAGAACTGAAAGCAATTGAAAAAAGCAGGACGAAAAACGGAAGTGCGGCTCTCACTTATATTTTTTCTGGATAAACAATCTGATCGCCCTCAAGGTTTAGCAGCCAAGGGTTTGAGGATGTAACGTCCCATGATGTCAGATAAATTTTTAACCATTTGCACAAAGGTAAGAACTACCGACAGCCTAAAAGGTTATATTTGCAGAATAATTAAAAAAGTAAAACCAAGTGGAGCAAATCAGGATCAATAATTCATTGATTAAAAACTTTTCAAAATACACTAAAACCGACCGAAAAAAAGCTACTATACAGATTATAAACTCTTTTGGACCCTTCCTTTTGCTATGGGTATTGATGTATTTGTCGCTGGATGTAAGTTATTGGCTTACATTTGGGTTGGGCATCGTTAATTCATTTTTTCTGGTCAGGATATTTATTATTCAGCATGACTGTGGCCACAGGTCGTTTCTGAGCAGCAATAAAGCAAGGGACATTGTCGGTTACGTGTGTTCGATATTCAGCACGATACCATACCATTATTGGTCAAAATCACATCACATCCACCACGCCCATAACGGGCAGCTGGAGATGCGTGATATAGGAGATATTGATACACTCACTGCCAGAGAATACAGATCACTCAGCAAGTTTGGTAAGCTTAAGTACAGACTGTACAGATCTTTACTGGTTATGTTTATACTTGGGCCTATTTACTATGTCCTGATCCATAACAGGCTTCCGTTGATAAAAATGGAGGTTTTTAAGAAAGAAAAAAGAAGACTTTGGGTCAACAATTTTGTGTTGCTGGCCTTATTTGGTGGCCTGGGCTATCTGCTTGGAGCTAAGTTTTTTATTACACATGCAACCATCGTATGTCTCTTTTCAGTAATAGCAATTTGGTTTTTTTATGTACAACATCAGCATGAAGACGCATATAAGCAGTGGAAAAACAATTGGGATTATCTGACTGCAGCGATCAAGGGAAGTACATACTATAAGGTACCTCCACTGTTTAACTGGCTTACCGGGAATATTGGAATCCACCACATCCACCATCTGAATCCCGCCATACCCAATTACAACCTCCAGCAGGCACTTGCTGAAAATATATGGATCAACCAGTATGTAACTATCCTTACTTTCTGGCAAAGTCTGAAGCTTGCTGGCAACAAGCTTTGGGATGAGTCGCAGCAAAAAATGATCACATTCGGAGAGTACAACAAAAGATTAAAATTAGGTTTGATCTAAAATACATTTAAAGTTGCAAAATTTTTTATTATCTTTGCGGCTTTAAATAAAATTTACATTTGAAAAGTTTTAAAGATCTTGGCCTGAGTGATGACATACTGAAATCACTGGAAGAAATAGGCTTTGTCACACCCACAGAAATACAGGACAGGGCCATTCCAAAACTGATAGCAGAAAAGCCCGATTTTATAGGTTTAGCCCAGACAGGCACAGGTAAAACGGCGGCCTTTGGCTTACCGTTGATTCATTTTCTTGATACACGGATCAGGCATACCTTCGCTTTGATTCTGGCACCTACCCGCGAACTTGCACAACAAATCAGTAAGGAGCTTGAAAATTTTGGCAAATACAAAAAAGGCCTTAACATCCAGGTAGTTTACGGTGGTACAGCGATCACCTCCAATATACGGTCCCTGAAGAGCAATACACCTCATATCCTAGTGGCAACGCCAGGTCGTTTGCAGGACCTTATAGACAGAAAGGCTGTCAAGCTGGATCAGCTGGAATTTCTTGTTCTTGACGAAGCAGATGAGATGCTTAATATGGGATTTCAGGAAGATGTGGACAAAATTCTCGAATATACACCTGATTCAAAGGTTGTATGGCTATTTTCCGCTACCATGCCACCGGAGATACGTCGAATTATCGGGACTTATATGGAGTCTCCTTTTGAGGTCAAAATAGAATCTGAGAGCAAGACCAATGAAAACATTGACCACAAATACATCTACGTCAGCAAACACGATAAAGAGGCAGCCCTCAAGAGAGTACTCGATTACCTGACCGACTTTTACGGCGTTATATTTTGCAAGACAAAAATGGACACGCAGGAGCTCGCAGAATATCTTGAAAAGGAGGGTTACAGAGCCGAGCCTCTTCACGGTGACATGTCGCAGGCACAAAGAGATGCCGTCATGGCAAAATTCAGGAGCAGGACGACACCTATCCTAGTGGCTACAGACGTGGCAGCCCGTGGCATTGACGTGGATTCGCTGACGCATGTGGTCCATTATTCCCTTCCCGAAAATCCGGAGTACTACACTCACCGGTCAGGGCGAACCGCCCGGGCCGGCAAGAAGGGAACCTCCCTGGCCATAGTAACACCTCAGGAAATAAGCAGGATCAGATATTTTGAAAAGTCCATTGGCATTGACATTAAGCACATCAAAGTGCCACTGCAGTCACAGATGTACAGCAAAAAGCTTGAGAAATGGACCGAAAAAGTCATTCACACCGATACCATCGAGCTGAATGAGGAACTTATTTCAAAGGCAATGGAACATTTTGAACCTTTGTCAAAAAAAGAGCTGGTAGAAAAGATGCTTGCTCTTGAATTCAACAAGCTATATAAAAAAGTTGAAAAGGATGATTTGAACCTTCCGGTGCATGGAGATAAGTTAGCCGGCAAGGGGAAAGGAAAGGAGCCATTCGGCAAGATGCATGGTGTAAAGTCGCATAGAGGTGACACCCGTAGCAGGATGTCAAATCCCCACATGGATACTTTTTATATTAACGTAGGAAAAATCGACAATATCCACCCTGGTATCCTGGTAGACTTGCTGGCAGGACACGCCGGACTAATGAAAAGACAGATAGGGGACATAGAGATACACAAAAAACATTGTCTGGTAGAGGTTGACAAGAAGTTTTCTAAATTTCTGGAAAGTGGAAAAGTACTCAAATTTAAGGGCCGTAGAGTCGTAATAAAGAAGGAAGCACATTAAGCAGCTTTCTAAAAAAGATATAATATAATGGAATCAATCAGAAATATTGCCATAATCGCACACGTAGACCATGGCAAAACAACCCTTGTAGACAAGATCATCCATGAATGCAAGGCCATGGACCCCAGAAAAGAAACCGGCCAGCTTATCCTGGACAATAATGAGCTGGAGAGGGAACGTGGCATCACGATTCTCTCTAAAAACGTGGCCGTCTCCTACAACGGGATCAAGATAAACATCATTGACACTCCGGGCCACTCAGACTTCGGAGGAGAAGTAGAGAGGGTACTCAACCTCGCTGACGGGGCCTTGTTGCTGGTCGACGCCTTTGAGGGGCCAATGCCACAAACCAGGTTCGTGCTTCAGAAAGCCATCGAGATGGGTTTAAAGATTATCCTGGTTATCAATAAAGTTGACAAGGAAAACTGCCGGCCAGAAGAGGTAGAAAGTGACGTTTTTGACCTCATGTTCAACCTCGGTGCAACAGAAGATCAGCTCGATTTTGTAACGCTGTTTGGCTCCGGCAGGGATGGCTGGATGAGTTTTGACCATAATATCAGGACAAAGGATATACAGCCACTGCTTCAGGCGGTAGCCGATGTCATCCCGGATGCCCCTTACAAGGAAGGAACTGTACAAATGGGGATTACCTCTCTGGATTACAACAACTTCCAGGGAAGAATCGCAATCGGAAGAGTATTCAGGGGTGACCTGATTGAAAACAGAGATTATGCCATATGTAAAAGAGACGGCCTTATTAAAAAAGTCAGGGTAAAGGAATTGTATGTGTTTGAAGGTCTTGTTAAGGTAAAGGTCCCATCCGTCAGAAGCGGGGACCTGTGTGCAATTGTCGGCCTTGAAGACTTTGAGATCGGAGACACCATCGCTGACCTTAATAATCCTGAAGCATTGCCAAGGATTGAGGTGGACGAACCTACCATGAGTATGCTATTTACCATCAACACTTCACCGTTTTTTGGTAAGGAAGGCAAATATGTGACTTCACGTCACCTGAGAGACAGGCTCTACAAGGAGCTTGAAAAAAATCTCGCCCTGCGGGTGGAAGACGGACAGACGGAAGACAAATTTACCGTTTATGGCCGTGGGGTCCTTCACCTGAGTGTGCTCATTGAAACCATGCGTAGAGAAGGTTATGAGCTGCAAGTAGGCAAGCCGCAGGTCATTATCAAGGATGTTGACGGAGTAAAATGCGAACCTGTAGAAATTTTGGTCATTGATGTTCCAGAGGTTTCTTCCGGCAAAGTCATTGAACTGGTAACGATAAGGAAGGGACTTCTCAAAGTGATGGAACCCAAAGGAGATATTCAGCATCTGGAATTTGAGATACCTTCCAGAGGAATTATAGGACTTCGAAACATGATCCTTACTGCCACTGCAGGGGAGGCGGTCATGACTCACCGTTTTCTAAAATTTGAACCCTTCAAGGGAGATCTTCCTACCAGGTGGAAAGGGTCATTGGTTTCCATGGAGCAGGGACAGGCTTTGGCTTATGCCATCGACAGGCTGCAGGACAGGGGCATATTTTTTATTGATCCGGGTGATCAGGTTTATGTTGGCCAGGTCATCGGCGAAAACACCAGGGACAACGATCTCGATGTAAATGTCATCAAGGGAAAGAAGCTCACAAATATGAGGGCATCAGGTTCGGATGAAAACATGAGAATTACCCCAAAAACAGTATTTTCGCTTGAAGAAGCCATGGAATATATCAAGGAAGACGAATACCTGGAAGTAACGCCTCAAAGTCTGAGGATGCGAAAGATCAAAGTGCAGTAATATCCGTCGGCAAGTCCATCAGGATTCTATACTCATTGGGAAGGTAATTATTGATTCGGTCACCGAGGTTTTTCAGAAAGCCCAAAGCGTTTCCGTTGTAGGACGCTACCGTCCAACCTTTCGTACCCGATCTGATGGTATTCAGTTGTTTTTTAAGATACAGAAGAGCTTCTGTTTTATCCAATTCCACGCGGGGTAGTAATGTGCTCATTGAATGGCTAAGTGCCAGGCTGTGGTCTGGTATAAATACATCTTTTGTCAGTTTTCCTGCAGTAATCCCGGCACTAAGCATATACACCTTAGCTTTAAACATGCTGTCAACCTGTGTGAGCATAGCCTCTGGTATAACGTGGATAAGTCCGTCACTTCCCTCAAACACAACCATACCTTCGTTTTTAAGCCAGGGTTTAAGACACTCCATTGACTTGGGCGGCAAAGTGGATATGCCGGAAGTTTTTGGTTTGGAACCGAATCCTTTGGTACCATTCACTTCAGTTTTTTGAAGCACCGATACAAAAAAGCCTTCACCACGGACTCTGTGAGGAAAAAACTGATATCCGGTCGTTTTCTTACCTTCAATAACAGAAATGCCCCAGCTTTCATCAAGCGGAATATGCCGTCCTTCCATGCCAAATTCTGAAGCAAAATAATCAGCGTTATTTATATTTTCTTCATGGTTGTAGGTACAAGTGGAATAAATAAGAAAGCCACCTTCTTTCAAGGCAGGCAGAATGTCGGCGATTATGGATTTTTGACGGACAGCACAGGTTTCTACATTTTGCACAGACCAATGAGAAACAGCCTCCGGATCTTTACGGAACATGCCCTCTCCGGAGCAGGGTGCATCCACTATTACAATATCAAACGTGGGTCCTGATCGTCCCAGTTCTGAAGGTTGTACACATGTGATTATGACATTGGCATGTCCTTCTTTTAATATGTTATATTTCAGTACATTAGCCCTGGTCTTTACCACTTCATTTGCTACGAGCATACCTTTGCCGCTGAGCCATGCCGCCGCCAGGGTAGACTTACCACCCGGAGCAGCACAAAGGTCAAGGACAGAAATATTCCCTCCGGGGGCGATCGTTTCTAAAATGTGCCATAAAACCATCGAAGAAGCTTCCTGTACGTAATATGCCCCTGCATGAAAATCCGGATCCAATGTAAATACCGGCCTTTCGTCAAGGTAATACCCATATTTGCACCAAGGCACCTGAAAATTGCCTGAAATGCAATTGTTCTTAACTGGATTTATCCTGACAGAAACCGGTGATGGCCTCTCAATGGCTTTAAGCAGCAACCTGGCCTCATCCGTACCTATCTGTGCTGCAATTCTGTCGAAAAACAGGTCAGGCAGTTTCATAGTTGCTGCTGGCAGTTGGGCCCAGGAATTCTATCAGGTGACTAATAATGATAACGAGCACACAACCAATTACATTGAGCCAGAGGTAGCTGACCAGATTCAGATAATAGATTAGCAGAATGAGCAATTCAGAAATAATGGCTGCATAAAAAATGGCCTTGCCTTGTATTACCCTGAAATAAAAAGCCACGAGGAAAATACCCAGAATGGTGCCATAAAATAGAGAACCAATAATGTTGACAAATTGGATCAGGTTTTCAAATAAAGATCCAAAACAGGCAAAAAGTATCGCCAGTAACCCCCAAAATATGGTAAATAACCTGGTAGCTGTCACATAGTGTTCTTCACTTCCGGAAATATGAAAAATACGCTTATATATGTCAACCGTAGTTGTGGTAGCCAGGGCACTCAGTTCTGAAGAGGTAGACGACATGGCTGCACTGAAGATTACCGCCAATAGAAGCCCGATAAGTCCTTTTGGCAAATATGCCAGAATAAACGATATAAAAACATAATCCTTGTCATTGGACTCATCCTCTGGTACATGGTCTGTTACCAACTGTCTGACCTCATTTCTGATCCCGGATTCCTCAGACTGAAGGACAGACAATGAAGGTCCCAAAGCCGTACCTATGTTATGTGATGACTGCAGCAATTCGGCTTTAAGCCGGAAAATGGAGTCCTGCTTTGTTTCAAGTGCCGAAAGTTTGGCCGAAGCCTCTGTTTTTCGCAGTTTATCAAGGGTATTTTTATTAAAGAACACAGGTGGGTTTACAAACTGATAAAACACAAAAACCATCACACCAACCAGCAATATGAAAAATTGCATAGGAACTTTGAGCAAGCCGTTAAATATCAATCCCAGCCTGCTTTGGCGGATGGACTGGCCGGACAGATACCTCTGCACCTGTGACTGGTCTGTGCCAAAATAGGATAGGGCAAGGAAGAGTCCTCCGGTGATGCCCGACCAAAACGTATATCTGTTTGCCGGATCAATAGAAAAATCAAGGATATTGAGTTTGCCTGAATGACCTGCAATATTCATGGCCTCTTTGAAGCCAATATGAGCTGGTAGCGAATCCAGGATGACAAAAAAGGCGGCAAACATTCCGGCAAATATTATGAACATCTGTTGTTTTTGGGTAACACTGACCGCCTTGGAGCCTCCGGTTACGGTATACAGTATAACCAGGATGCCCAGCATGGCATTGAGCAAATTAAGGTTCCAGCCCAGGATGGTGGATAAAATAATAGCAGGAGCGTAAATTGTGATTCCTGCAGCCAAACCTCTTTGGACCAGAAATAAAATTGACGTAAGGGCACGGGTTCTGACATCAAACCTTTGTTCAAGAAACTCGTATGCTGTATAAACCTTAAGCCGGTAATAAATCGGAATAAAGGTATAGCAAATAATAATCATGGCCAGGGGCAGTCCGAAATAAAACTGAACAAAACCCATTCCGTCATGAAACGCCTGCCCGGGAGTAGACATAAAAGTGATGGCACTTGCCTGAGTTGCCATAACAGAAAGCCCTACCGTCCACCATTTGGCTTCATTGTCTCCCAGCAGGTAAGAGTGAAGGTTGGAGGCTTGCCCTCCGGTGCGAATCATACCATAGACCACTATAAAGCCTATTGTTCCCACCAGCACCATCCAGTCCGTTAAACTCATTTGCTTCTATTCAATTGACCAGGTGGTCATGATCACGTAAAAAAAAATGATATACAAGGCATTGAGGAGTAATACCAGGAGGTACATCCATTTCCATTTGTTATCCTTCATGCTAGGGTTTGACATCGTTGCCTAATGAGAGGAGGTTTGCAAATAACCTGAATGCTCCGGGAACACCCTGGGGAAGTTGTCTGAAAAACGACAGACCAGTATATACATAGTGCCCTTGACCATATTTTGCAACCAGCAGACCCCCGTCCTGTGGAGATTCTCCGGGATCGTTGCTTGATAAAAGAGGCAGAAAAGCAGGGTCCCATTCACCGGCAAAATATAGACCCCGTTCCTGCGTCCAACCGGCAAAATCCTCAGGGCCAATCTTATTAGGATAATTAAAAACGGGATGATCAGGGACAAGAATCCTCATTTCTGCCTCTTCCACAGAAACCCTGTTTCGTGACAAACTTAAATTAAATGGGGCTAATTCTTTTGTTACCAATCCATTAGATGTATTGTACTGAACTATTACATTGCCTCCTGATCTGATAAATTCAAAGATCTCTTTTTGTTTGAATTTCAGA
The DNA here is from genome assembly GCA_019136675.1 of Bacteroidota bacterium. Taxonomy (GTDB): domain Bacteria; phylum Bacteroidota; class Bacteroidia; order Chitinophagales; family Saprospiraceae; genus OLB9. The sequence continues at coordinate 4,613 of JAGVTV010000178.1, read as the reverse complement.
TTTTCATCGGTATTGTAGGCTCTGACTCCGACCACCAGGGCATTGTAAGTCTTAAGATTTTGGGAGCTTAGGTCCTGTGATTTCACAATATCAACACGGTAACCTGCCTGTGAAAGGCACGCCGGCACTTCATCACCAGCCCCCATGATATAGGCGATACGGTTTCCGGCTGTCCGGATATTCAGTTTTGACAGTTTGCATTCTGCTTTTTGCAAGACTGTCTGATAAGGAATGTGTTCGTACCCGATATCAATCATTTCCATATCAAAGGTCTGGTCTCCGGACTCTATGACAGGATGGATGACGATTTCTGCCGCATTATCAGGGGGTGTTACCATAAAACTGAAATCTGCACTTTCGCCTTTTGCATTGAGGTTTACAGCGTGGGTTTCCGGACTTACCTTCCACCCTGCAGGTACCGGCAAGCTGATTGTGCCCTTTTGGTTTGCTGCCCAGGAAGTGACCTTCAGATCAATGCTGCGGGCTTCGGTGGATGAAAAAATATACACCGGATCTTTAATCTTGACAGTAAGATGGGGCACGATTTCGAAGGGTCGGTAGGATTCTCCCATCTCCGGGCTATTGAATTTGTACACTATCTGCCTTTCAAATTCAAATTTTTCTCCGCCTATTTCTAAGCTAAAAAGAACGGCAAGCTCCCTTTTGGTTTCCGGATTTCCTATAATCTGCTGGTCATGTACATGGTAAAGTCCTTTGGAGCCCCGGGTTGTAAGCCAATAAGGAGCTGTATAAGCAGCTGAAAGCGGAATGGTAACCTGTCTGGAATATTTAAAAGGTTCATTGGGCAATAAAGACAGAGCCAAAAAAGTGTCCATTTGTATTCCTTTGCCTTTAACAGCATTCAGAATAATGGGAACAGGAAGCCGGCTCGTCGCCTCCAGATCCAGATTCACTGTTTCTCCGGGAGTAGCCTTATGTATATTTGTACGGGCCTCAAGATATAAACCTGAGCAAGCCACAATCAAGTCCTCGGTCTCCTTCATTTTCATATCCCGCCAAAAAGCATCCTTTGTTTCTCGGATTTTATTGTAAATTTTAATAAGTTGGGGAACAGAAAGGTGTGGATTTCTGAAATCGTATCCTTTTAGGAGTTCATCGACCAGTGGTTGAACTTTATGGCCACCTTTGACCCTCGACCAGGTCGTGTTTATCCCTTCGAAAATATCAGATTTGGAGGCAGGCATATCACCTTTAAGCAACTCAAGGTACTCAAGCTGCAGGCCTCTGGTGCCTGTGGAGCCGAATCCCTGACACTTGTGCTTACTCCTTGACTCAGCCGCTATCTCAGTGTTGGATTTACCTAATAACGGAAAATATGTGCCAACGTCCAGTGACATCAGAGCTGATTTATCGGCCTTTTTAAACTTCTCTTCGCTTCCATAAAACCACCAGCTGGTATTGAAAAACAGCCTTTGAGGGCTCCAGGGCTGAACATACTTTAATTGCTCGGGGTGAACATTTTTGTCTCCAGTCTTTTCAAACAGATCAAACGAAAGCATGGCAGACGCTGTATGATGTCCGTGGGTTTCACCCGATGTCTTGTGACTGAAACGATTAATGATTACATCGGGCCGTGTCCTCCTGATGGCCCAAACCACATCAGCCTTTACCTGTTCGGTATCCCAGATGCTGATGGTCTCTTCTGCATTTTTTGAGTAACCAAAGTCTATGGCCCTGGTAAACATCTGCCTGCCGTTGTCCACGGATCTTGCCATCAGCAATTCCTCCGTCCTGATTACTCCCAGCAGTTCAGAGATCTCAGGGCCTATCAGATTTTGACCACCGTCTCCCCGTGTCAGAGAAAGGTATGTTGTGTGAGCCTTTTTTTCATTGGCTAAAAAAGATATAAGCCTCGTGTTTTCATCGTCCGGGTGTGCTGCAACGTATAGAACCGAGCCTAAAAAGCCCAATTTTTCCATCATATGATAGATCTCCCCGGAGGTGGGTTTTTTAGGGGCCTGGGCCCATAGTCCGCCATGGGTCAGTGTGGAAAATATCAGGATTTTAACTGCAGTCAAAAGACCTGTATAGCTGGATTTAAACTGAAATTCCATAGATCTGAATTGTTTTGAAATAAAAAAACAGACATTAACTTTGAAAAGAGAAGCCAAATTACCACCTTTGTACCGCAATAGTCAAATCCCGATTATGTTAATTTTAGGATTAACCTTAATGGTATTTGCCGTATTAGGTTTGAAATTCCTTTTTAAGTCAGTATTGGCAAACCGTTAAAACCGAAAGTTTAGCCTGGTTTAACTTCAGGCATTTTACAGGCTTCGTCGGCTTTTTTGCCGCAAACTGTACATTCTCCAAGATTATTTTTAATCATAGGGTTATTGCTTGCACATGAGCCCCTGAATTCCTTGCCGGTCACCCAGTGTCGGAGATTAAGCATAAGTATGGCCACACCAGATATGCTGAAAATGACAACCAGGAGATATAAAAACTCTTTCATCCCGTTTTTTAAGATTTGTTTGTACTAACAAAGGTACAGCAATATTTGTTGACATATCAGACGTGAGTCTATATTATTATCTAAAAACCCTCAATGGCTTCGTGTCAACTCACTATCTTTGCATTAAACCAATTTCATGCATTCTCACACAGAAAAGATTGAGGCTTTCGGCCGCTTGCTTCGGATCATGGATGATCTTAGGGCTAAATGTCCGTGGGATCAAAAACAAACCTTTGAGTCCCTTAGGATCCTGACCATCGAGGAGACTTATGAATTATCCGACGCCATACTCAGTAGTAATATGGACGAAATCAGGGAGGAATTGGGGGACCTGATGCTGCATATGGTTTTTTACGCAAAAATAGGGGAGGAGTCGGGAGAATTTGACATTGCTACCTCCCTGCACGCGGTTTGCGAAAAACTTATCAAGCGGCATCCTCATATTTACGGGGATGTCAAGGTCGAAAATGAAGATGATGTCAAAAAAAATTGGGAACAAATAAAACTGTCCGAGGGTAAAAAAAGTGTTTTGTCTGGTGTCCCCAAAGGATTGCCAGCTATGGTCAAGGCCTACAGGATGCAGGAAAAAACTGCCCAGGTGGGATTTGAATGGTCCGAAAAAGAGGAGGTTTGGCAAAAAGTGGAAGAGGAAATCCAGGAATTCAGGGAAGTTGCCAACAGTGATGATAAGGACAAGGCCGAAATGGAATTTGGGGACATAATATTTTCGCTCATAAATTACGCAAGGTTTGCCGGCATAGACCCCGAGGCAGCACTGGAGAGAGTAAATCAAAAGTTTAAATACCGTTTTGAGTACATCGAAAAAAATGCCTCAAAACCTCTCGAAGCGATGACTCTTCAGGAAATGGATGCTCTTTGGAATGAAGCTAAAAAGAACTGAACCTGATATTATATTTAAAACCCTTTAGCATCATCATCACCGCGATGGTCAGCTGCTCCCTGTAGCTTGCCGTCTTTCCTTACCAAAATCGCTTCAACCCTGCCAATTGCATCCCGATCCTTAAACTTATGTCCGATGGATTCGAGGACTTTTCTCACCTCAGGACTGACAGCATTTTTCTCAGTCAGAATGACGTCAGGCAGCCATTGGTGGTGAAACCTGGGTGACTGTACCGCCTTATCAGCATCCATCCCAAAATCAAGGATATTTACAATGGTCTGAAAAACAGAAGTTATGATCGTCGATCCTCCTGGAGTACCCACTACCATCACAAGTTTTCCGTTTTTTTCTATTATGGTCGGTGTCATGGATGACAGCATACGTTTATTTGGCTCGATCTTATTGGCCTCGGCCCCAATGAGTCCATACATATTGGGAGATCCCGGCTTTACCGAAAAGTCGTCCATTTCATTGTTTAGAATGAAGCCGGCTCCCTGCACCACCGTAAAAGCCCCATAGCCTCCGTTTAACGTGGTGGTGACAGCGACAGCATTGCCCTCCTGATCCACTATACTAAAATGGGTGGTTTCTTCACTTTCGGTGAGACCTGCCCGAATGCTGTCACTTACGCTGGCTTTATGCGGGTCAAAATTTGCCATCCTTGAAACAATGTATAAGCTGTCAAGCAGTTTGTTCATAGGGACAGGATAAAAGTCGGTGTCTCCCAGGTGTTTGGCACGGTCGGCGTAGACCCTGCGTTCGGCTTCTGTCATAAGATGGACAGCAGCCGCTGACTGGAATCCCATACTGTCCAGATGGTAAGGTTCCACCATTTTAAGCAATTGGACAAGAGCAATGCCCCCGCTGGAAGGAGGAGGCATGGAGATAACTTTATGGCCCCTGTAGGTGTCTGTGACGGGCGTACGCCATACAGACCTGTACTCGGTCAGATCCTTGTGATTGATCAGACCTCCGCCACGCTTCATTTCTTCCACGATCCTGTCGGCAGTAGTGCCCTGATAAAAACCTGCCCTTCCATTGTCCCGGATCAGAACAAGTGTTGCGGCAAGTTCTTTTTGGACAAGCAGGTCGCCCGCCGCCCAGTGAGGTTTATGAAATGGAGTAGGGGACAGGTTGTATTTTACAAAATTAACCTGCTCTTCGTTGAGGTTTTCAGCTTCATTTTCAGTGATTCGGTATCCTTTTTCGGCCAGATCGATGGCTGGTTGGAGGAGT
>JAGVTV010000025.1 GCA_019136675.1 Bacteroidota bacterium | reverse complement strand
TGTTTTTCGATCCCATCCTGTCGGCTGACTCCAGCCTCAGTTGTGCTTCATGCCACAATCCAAAATTTGCCTTTGCTGATACCGTAGCCATAAGTCCCGGCGTAGGAGGTGCAAAGGGCAGGAGAAATGCCCCATCCGTAATGAATATGGCAAGCAGATCAGAATTTTTTTACGACGGGAGGGCTGCTTCACTACGGGATCAGGTGCATTTTCCGATCGAAGATCCTGCTGAAATGGCCGTAAGTTATGACAAGGTCATAACAAAATTGCAACTACACCCTAAGTACAATGCATGGTTTATGGACCTTTACGGTCAATGGCCAGACAGGAAAAATGTCGCTGATGCCATCGCTAGCTATGAAGAATCTCTGGAGACAGCAGATACTGAATTTGATGCGTGGATGCAGGACAGACCCAATAAAATGACAGATGCTGCCGTCAGGGGACGGGAGATTTTCATGAGCGAACGGGCAAAATGTTTTGATTGCCACTTCAGTCCGGATTTTACCGGGGATGAGTTCAGAAACATCGGGCTTTATGACGAAATCAGGTACCGTGACAAGGGCCGATATGAGGTGACAGGCAGGAAAGAAGACCTTGGCAAATTCAAAGTTCCCGGCCTGCGAAATGTGGCAGTTACTGCTCCCTACATGCATGACGGAAGCTTCAAAACCCTTGACGAAGTGATAGAATATTACTCAGATCCATACTCAAAAGTACCACATCCCGTCAACATGGATTCCCTGCTTCTTAAACCCATACACTTTACGGCAGAGGAAAAATCAGACCTCAGAGCATTTCTGGAAAGCCTCACCGACAGGAGATTTCTTAATTCACGCCCCTGACAGGTGGCCGGTAAGCCCAGGTTTCGCAGGTGCGAAAAACTCTGTATTCATGTCAACTAAAAACGGACATGAGTTGTGACCTTTAAACACTTTTTTATTCTAAAGTAGATTAAATCCATATTGGGAAGCGTTGTAACAGATAACTCTTATTTTTGTGCCATGAACCTAAAAACCATGCTGTGGGTCATTTTATTTCTGAGTGCCGGGTTGATCAATACAATACGGTCGCAGGAGTCACCTCTCAGAGAAGAAGTGGATAAGCTTATCCGCTTTGACACTGACATTGATTATAAAAAGACACCAGGATTTATCGTGGCAGTTATTGACAATGATTCCACCTATTATTTGTCGTTTGGCACCCGCGTCAAAGGGAGGAAGGAGCCTTTCAGACATGATGATATTTTTGAAACAGGAAGTCTAAGTAAACTTTTGACCGCATCATTGGTCAGTCTGCTTGAGGCAGAAGGCAAACTTTCCTTTGACTCAAAGATCAACAATCACTTGCCGACAGAATATCAAAACCCCCGGCTTGACACCCTTACTGTGTCCCATCTGCTGGCCCACCAGTCCGGATTTCCTAAAAGGCCGTACTATTTTGGCAAAAAGGAAAAAGATATCCAAAATCCCTACGCCCATTACAAGGAAGAAGATCTGTTAAAATTTTACAGAGACTACATTCCCCGTAAGGGTGGATTTGAATACAGTCATACAAACTATGGTCTGCTGGAACTGGTTATCAATAAGGTAACAGGTGAAAGTCTTCAGGACAACCTTGAAAAGTACATTTTTTCTCCCCTGGGAATGGAGTCTTCCTTTGTCGATTTTCCGGAACAAAAAACCGAAGTGCTTGTGCCGGGTTACAACAGGGCTATGAAAACAGTGAGTCCGTGGAGTTTTTCATCCTTTAAGGCATCAGAAGGCCTGAAGTCAACCGCTGCGGACCTGGTAAAATATCTAAGGGCCAATATGGAAATGTCAGGGACACCGCTCGACAAACTTCTTGACAGAAACTTTACCATCACATCGAAGCCAGGCTTTAACTCAAGGCTTGATGTAGGACTTGGATGGCATGAAATAGATATGCACAAATTTAAGATATACATGCATACAGGCAGGACATCCGGATACAATGCCTTTGCCGGAATGGTCAGGGATACCCGCACAGGAGTTATCATCCTGTCCAATTCGTCTATAGGGACAGAAGATTTGGGAATGCAGATACTCCGCATGATAAATTATAACTGGAAGCGTCTTAATATCTGAAGATCTATGGACAAAAACAGAAAACCCACCACACTTTCGTGGGATGATTTCAGATCCCTGGGGGATCCGGAAGCTGCCCCTGAGATGCCTGATGACAATAAGCCGGGGTTTAATCCGGGCATCCAGCCATTACGTATTCATCTGGACCGTAAAAACCGGGGAGGCAAAGAAGTGACTCTCATCAAAGGCTTTAGCGGGCCTGATGACGTGCTCGACGAGTTGGGCAAGCTACTCAAGTCTAAATGTGGTGTGGGAGGAGGCGTCAAGGATGGCGAAATCATGCTGCAAGGTAACCACAGGGACAAGGTTTTGTCTATCCTGACCAGCCTTGGTTACAAGCAAACCAAAAAAGCAGGAGGGTAAAAGTGGGATTCAGGATCTCCCGAAATAGCTGATTAACCTCAGGACAATATTGATCAGAACACTTATCAGGATCATGGTCGTGATGGGAAAGTAAAAGCGGAAATTGTCCTTTTCTATCCGTATATCTCCGGGAAGCCGCCCCAAAAAACCAAGCTTGTGTCCAAAGAAATACCATATCAATCCCACAAGGACCAACAAAATTCCAAGACTGATCATCCACTTTCCTGCAGACTCGTTCATAATCAGTCCCAGAGTTTTTCTGGATAAACACCAGCCTCTATCAGTGAATTGATTTTTTCCATAACAAATGGCTTGTCTTCCTGATAGGTAACTCCAAACCAGTCTGACTCCGTGTCTATGACCTTTACATCCAGGATTCTTTCCTTGATAAGTATGTCCACGAGTGTCGGGATGTAAAATTCGGATGTGAGCTTTTGCCCTTCCCTTTGGATAAAATCCCTGAAAATCTCAGTACAATGTTCAAAATAGGAAGGCAGAAAGCCCCACATATTCATGGACACAAGGGTGTCCTCATCCAACTGAGCCTCCCCATCTTCTACAGGATATGAGATAGTACCGTCTTCTTTCCTGCGTATTTTGACACATTCTTTTATGCCGATGAGATTGCCCTCAGCGTCAAGGGAGCAAACGCCCCTGTTTACAGTGCCGTGCTCTGACAAGGTGTTGCGAAGATAGTATGCTACGACCGAATAATCCACCGAACCACTTAACTGTGAGTTGTTAAGAAACCTTGCAAGTTGAACAAAAGAGTCAACACCGTAATAGTCATCTGCATTGATTACTCCAAATGGCTCGCTTATCACATCCCGGGCCACCCAGATGGCATGGGCTGTACCCCATGGTTTTTCACGGTCCGGATTAAAACTGCAGCCCGAAGGTACGTTTGACAGCTCCTGTGAAACAAATTCCATTTCGATGCGTCCCTGCAGTCTGCCCCTGAAATACCTTTCAAACTCCTCCCTGAAATGGTCTCTTATAATAAAGACGACCTTACCAAAACCGGCATTAATCGCATCGTACATAGAATAGTCTATGATCGTTTCGCCGTTGGGTCCGAAAGAATCCAGCTGCTTGAGTTTACCGTATCTCGAACCCATACCAGCAGCAAGTACTAAAAGTGTTGGTTTCATTTATGTCAATTAGCTACATACAATTATGGTGCAAAAATAACCTAAAAATGGTCAATAACTAATTTTGGACGATAACGTTGTAATTTGGTCTCCGACCCTGCTATGACCCAAATTTAATTCCCCCTTGCTCTAAAATGGCTTTTGTACAGGATGTTAAAGATTGTTAACAATGTTCTAATAAATAATTATATAATATGTATAGTGTTGTATATTAATTAGTTTACAAGTCATTAACAAATTTTCTTTTAGAAAAATTATTGCCCTAGTATATACATTCAATTTTATGCTGACATAACTTTGCGTCATTATTCAAATCTAAAAATTTTAAAAAGAATGAAGAAGCTTTTATTATTTGCTTTACCACTGTTTTTGTTCTCCTGCAAGTCCGGAGTAGATGCTCACAAGGCTGCCATCGAGAAATTGGGTACTGACTGGGATGCTGCTACAGCTGCAGTTACTGGTTTTTCTGAAGGTCTTACTAAAGACATGACAGCTTACACAGAGGCTGCTTCTGGCATGATGCTTGACTCTACTGCTGCTGCTGCCCTTAAAGGCGATGCTGCTACCAAGTGGAACGAAGCTACTGCTGCTTACAAAGCTGCAAGTGCTGGTTATGCTCCTGTACAGCAGGAACTTAACGACTTCGTTACTATGTGGACTGAGAAGGCTGCTGGCGTTACCGCTCTTAAGGACGGTCTTGCTGCCGGCAAGCTGGAAGGCGATGTTGCTGGTCAGATCACTGAGCTTTCAGGTCTTGCTACCCAAGCTACTGAAAAAGTTACAGCCTGGACTGCAAAGCAAGCAGAACTTAAGACAGCTGCTGATTCAGCACTTGGTATGCTTAAGGCAGCTTACGAAATGGTAGGCAAGAAAAAATAATCAATAAGCTGATAGTTTAAATAAAGTCCGGTCAGACGCGTTCTGGCCGGACTTTATTTATTTTATGTCCCCGGCCACAACTTATGCTGTCAACTTTTTTTGCCGAGGGTCCACTTTATTTCATCAAGGACAGTAATATCTTCAATAGTCGAAGGTACCTGATACTCAGAGTCATCCGCAATACATCGGATGATTTTTCTCAGGATCTTCCCGGACCTAGTTTTCGGAAGCCTCTCTACAAAATAAACTGTTTTAAATGAAGCAACAGCTCCGATCATATCACGCACTCGGGATATCAGCTCTGCCTCGATCTGGTCGGCCTGATGGTCCAGATTGTGTTTAAGCACAACAAAGCCTACCGGAACCTGGCCTTTGAGCTCATCATTACATCCTACGACGGCACATTCTGCAACGGCATAATGTCCTGCCAGAATTTCTTCCATCTCACCAGTGGATAATCTGTGGCCTGCCACATTGATAACATCGTCAATCCTGCCGGTAATATAGATATAGCCTTCCTCATCACAATAACCACCATCACCAGAAAAGTAATAACCTGGAAATTCTGTCAGGTATGATTTGATAAATCTTTCATTATCATTCCATAATCCGGGCATACAACCAGGTGGCAACGGTAGCCTGATAACTACTGCCCCTTCGTGTCCGGAAGGCATCTCCGAATGATCGGCGGCCAGGATCCTTATATCAAAGCTAAAGTTGGGTTTTCCTGCTGATCCCGGTTTTACCGGAAAAAGCCCCAGACCTCCATAATTGGCAAGCATCGGATAACCAGATTCAGTCTGCCACCAATGGTCGATAACAGGTTTTTGAAGGAGGGCACTCACCCACTCATAGGTATTTACATCTGTCCTTTCACCAGCCAGAAAAAGATAACGCAGGGATCTCAGATCGTATTTATAAAATAAATCGCCCTTATGGTCTTCCTTTTTTATGGCTCTGATGGCCGTAGGTGCAGTAAAAAATGTATTGACTTTATATTCCTCAATGACACGCCAAAAGGTCCCTGCATCGGGGGTTTTTATGGGTTTGCCTTCAAATAACACTGTAGTACATCCCCGTATCAGCGGAGCATATACGATGTAGGAATGGCCGACCACCCACCCTATGTCAGAAGCAGCCCAGAATACACTTCCCGGGTCGGCATTGTACACATATTCCATACTACTGTGCAATGCTACAGCATGCCCGCCGTTGTCACGCACGATGCCCTTGGGAGCACCTGTGGTTCCTGATGTATAAAGTATGTACAACGGGTCCCACGCATCGAGGATCTCGCAAGGAACCGGTGATGCCTTAGAAACCAGATCATACCAGTCGAGATCGAATCCGGGGGTCATTTCACATGTTACAAAATCCCTCTGCAGCACAATACAACCTTCCGGCTTAAAATAAGCTTCATCCAAAGCTGCATTTACAATAGGCTTATAAGGAATAACCCTGTCTATCTCTTTGCCTCCGCTTCCCATGAGAATATATTTTGGCCTGGCATCATTTATCCTGATGGCAAGTTCGTGGGCTGCAAATCCCCCAAACACCACCGAGTGAACCGCACCTATTCTGGCACATGCAAGCATACCTATGACAGCCTCAGGCACCATAGGCATATATATGACGATTGTATCACCTTTGCGTACTCCCAGAGATGTGAGTACCCCGGCAAATAACGAAACTTCGTGGAGTAGCTGTGTATAGGTAAAAGTCTTTTTCGTCCCTGTGACCGGAGAGTCATAGATCAGGGCTGGTTGTTGGCCCCTACCCTTGTTGACGTGCCGGTCTAGTGCCAGATATGCCGTATTTATCTTCCCACCTTTGTACCATCGGTATAGGTCGTCACCGTCTTTGTCCAGTATAGTATGGGGAAATTCAAACCAATCAAGTTTTGCGGCTTCCGCTGCCCAAAATGCTTCAGCATCTGAAAGGCTTTGCTGGTATAAACTATCGTAAGACATATCTATAATTTAGGAATTAATAACTCTTAATTTATTTTTCAGGAAAACCTGAGATAAACAACCACCCCTTGGCATCTTTAAAAGAGCCATCATTTGTAATAAACCGCCATTTTACCTTTGTACTTATATTATTCCAGTGCTCCGGCCTTCAGCTCTTCTACACACTCTGGATTCAGCAATGTGGAGGTATCACCCAATTGATCGGTCTGTCCTTCGGCTATCTTTCGGAGAATTCTTCGCATGATTTTACCTGAACGGGTTTTTGGCAGCTGCAGTACAAACTGGATTTTATCCGGTTTTGCTATTGGCCCGATTTCTTTAGTTACTACATCAAGGATCTCCTTTCTAAAGTGGTCCTCATCGACTACCTCACTGTGTGCCTTGACATATGCATAGATACCTTGCCCTTTGATATCGTGAGGATAACCGACCACTGCCGACTCCACCACTCCTGAGTGCTGGTTGATGGCATCCTCAACCTCTGCCGTCCCGATACGATGGCCTGACACATTTATCACATCATCTACCCGACCAATGATTCTGTATCTGCCGTCTTCGTCCCTTTTGGCACCGTCTCCGGTAAAGTACATATTATGAAAAGCGGCAAAATAATTGGTTCTGCATCGCTCGTGGTCACCATAGGTGGTCCTGAGCATGGAAGGCCAGGGGTATTTTATACAAAGTAATCCTTCCACGCTATTACCTTCGAGTTCCACGCCGTTGGGGTCCAGAAGCACAGGCTGAACTCCTGGCAGGGGATATGAAGCAAAACAAGGCTTGGTATCAGTAATATGAGGAAGCGGTGTAATCATAATACCGCCTGTTTCTGTTTGCCACCAAGTATCCACGATAGGGGCACGTTTATGGCCCACTTTTTCGTCGTACCAATGCCAGGCTTCTTCGTTGATGGGTTCGCCGACCGATCCGATAACTTTCAATGAGCTGAGATCGTACCCTTCGGGAGCATGCCAACCCGCCGCCATGAGTGCCCTGATGGCAGTAGGAGCCGTATAAAACTGGTTTACCCGGTGTTTTTCGCAAACGTGCCAGAACCTGCCTGCATCGGGGTGCCCCGGCACACCCTCAAACATCATGGTCGTGGCACCGGCCAGCAACGGACCGTAGATTATGTACGAATGTCCGGTTATCCAGCCTACGTCGGCTGTACACCAATATATGTCCCCGTCCTGATACTGAAATACATTGCGGAATGTGTAGCATGTGTATACCATATAACCGCCACAGGTATGTACCACCCCTTTAGGTTTGCCGGTAGACCCCGAGGTATACAGGATAAAAAGCATGTCTTCCGCATCCATAACTTCCGCCTGGCACTCCGCACCCATATTATCAACGGTTTCATGCCACCAAATGTCTATGTTCGGATCCCATTTAACTTTGCCTCCTGTACTTTTGTACACTAAAACCTTTTCCACAGAATCACACCCCATGGATATGGCCTCGTCCACCACACTCTTTACCGGAATCGTCTTGGGGCCGCGACGGTTATAATCAGAGCAGATAACCATCTTGCATTGGGCATCCTTGATGCGTTCTGCCAGAGCGTTGGCCGAAAATCCTGCAAAAACCACAGAATGAATGGCACCGATTCTGGCACAGGCGAGCATGGCAATCGCCACCTGAGGTATCATGGGCATGTAAAAACAAACCCTGTCCCCCTTTCCGATACCCTGTGCTTTGAGAGCATTGGCACATTTATTAACCTCTGCCAGCAATTCACGATACGTCAACTTTACGGACGGTTCGTGAGCCTCATTGGATTCCCAGATAATGGCAATCTGGTCACCACGGGTTTCAATGTGTCGATCCAGACAATTTTCAGTTATATTAAGTTTACCACCTATAAACCATTGAACATCAGGAGTAACGAAATCATTCTTCAGGACAGAGTCCCATTTTTTCCTCCAAACGAAAGTACTGGCCTGTTCTGCCCAAAATCCTTCCGGGTCTTCTACACTCTTTCTGTACGCCTCATGGTATTGTTCCAACGATCTGATCTGAAGTGTCATGTTATTTAAATTTGTTTTGCAAATATATAAATATATAGATAACTATATGTTTATTTTTTTCATTTTTTCTTTTCTAGGTAAAAGAATTTTCAACATCGAGAAGTTCTGCTACTTTTTCCAGGATGTGATTATTATCAAAGGGCTTGACAATGTATAGTTCGGCACCTGCCTGGTATCCCTCTATCCTATCAGCCGAGGTACCTTTTGCCGTTAAAAAAAGTATCTGCACATTGTTCAGGTCAGTTTGGTTCCGTATCCTTCTAGCCACTTCAAGTCCGTCAATTTCTGGCATCATAATGTCAAGCATAGCCAGATCAGGCTTCCACTCCAGGGCTATTGAAAATCCCGATTGGCCGTCGTACGCCTCCCTGGTCTGGTATCCCTCGTCTTGAAGCAGATATTTCAACGCCAAAACAATATTTGGCTCATCATCGACAATTAAAATTTTCTTTGTCTTTGCCTTATCAACGGTCATGAGATTAATTTTAAAAATGCAATTTTACTAAATAATCAGAATACTTCCAATCACTTTAAATTATTGGCCCTTATGTATTCCACAAAATCCTGTCAAAGATGTAAAGTAAGACTAAATGTGGTCCCATGATTCAAAGAAGATTCAATAGAAACTGTGCCCCCCATCTCTTCGACAAACTTTTTTGTAATGTACAATCCCAGGCCACTTCCTTCCGGTTTAGCGATATTTCCCTGTTTGTATTGTGTAAATTTTTCAAATATTCGCCTGAGAAACTCCTCAGGAATCACTGCTCCGTTGTTGTTTACTTTTACAAGGATTTTTTCGTCAAACTCTTCAAGAGAAAGGGAAATTTTGCCTTTCTCAGGGTCGCAGAATTTTATAGCGTTTGACATCAGGTTGAGGATGACCTGCAGGAATTTATCATCATTAAACTTGATTTTTACTTCATGGTCAGGGAGGCTCATCAAAAGGACAATATTTTTTTCTTCGATGAGTGGTTGCATTCTTTTTATTGCCGATTTTATCCCATGCACGGCATCAGTATACGTAATTTCCCTGGTTTCACAGACGGAGTCGATTTTTTCCACCTCAAGTACCTGGTTGATTAACCTTCTTATGCGGTCACATTCTTTAAGTATGATACCTAAATATTCTTTTTTACGGTCTTCACTCAGGTTGGCTTTAGAATCAAGCATTTGGGCAAAAGAACTTATCGTAGTTATGGGGGTCCGAAGTTCATGGGTTACCGTGGAAATAAAGTCTGCCTTAAGCTTATCAAGTTCTTTAAGCTGTTTGTTTACTTCTGCCAACTCATCTGAGGTTTCTTGTAATTCCTGGGTACGAAGTTCCAGAGCCTGGCTGTATTCGAGAATTTCTTTGGTTTGATTTATCAATTCATTCAGCTGACTCAGTGTAATATTTTGTTGCCTGATGTCAGAGCTAAGCAACAATTTAGCAGAGGCCGCTCCAAATGCCCCAGTGAGGTTTTTCTCCACAAACCCTATAAATTCCTGGCTTGCATTATCATCCGAGGCAGTACTGAGCTTGCCATCAAAAGCATTAAGCAGATTTCTGGCTCTGGTACTGCCCAGATATCTTACCAGCAATTGCTTCAAACGCAACACTGAAGCCTCCTTCCTGATTACTTCCAAATCAGGGTAATCCGAATACTTGGTAATATTAATATAAATATCTCCCTGGGCAAGTTCCTGGATATCCTGGGTACTAAGCAGTGAAACCAAACCAAACAAACCAATATTAAATATCATAGACCAAATACAGCTGTTGGAAATGTGGTCCACATTCTGAATACCTAAAAGTGCATGTGGTTTTAAAAAAGATAGCCCAAAATATCCGTCCGTCATTATAGCAGGATCCAGGATGCCACTTTCGGCCAGAGTCGGCAATGGCAAGGTAATAAACCAGATAATAAATCCTGCAGTCATACCTGCAATGGCACCCTTTTTGCTCGCTCTGGGCCAGAAAAGTCCTCCGATGACCGCCGGGGCCAGCTGAAGAATGGCCGCAAATGATATAAGTCCGATGGATACGAGCGGAAAATTATTGCTGACGACTTTATAAAAAGTGTAAGCCAAAAACAATATGACAACAATGATTACACGCCTGATACCCAGCAATCTGTCTGAGAGTACTGCAAACCCATTGATTTTAGCCGTTCTGGTGCGAAGTAAGAGGGGCATCATCAGGTTGTTTGAAACCATAATGGAAAGGGAAATCACAGAAATAACCACCATACTTGCCGCTGCAGAAAATCCACCTATATACACAAACAAGGCCAAAAGCTCGTGCCCGTAAAACAGTGGCAAACTCAGGATATACATGTCCGGATCTGATGAAGCAGGCAGTAAAATCTTACCTGCCAAAGCAATAGGAATAACAAAGATGCTTATCAGGAAAAGGTAAAGCGGAAACATCCAGGAAGCCTGCCTTACAAAAGAAACATTGTTATTTTCGACTACACTTACGTGAAACTGCCTCGGCAGAAACATAGCCGCAACAGCAGAAAGGACAAGTACCCAAAACCAGCTGGTCATGCCGCTGCTGCTATTGTCCAGGGAAATGACTCTGGATAAAGCTGGATCTGACCATCCTCTGCTAAAAAGATCACCCAGGCCATCAAATGCAATAAAAACCACAAATACCCCCACCAAAAGGAATGATATTAGTTTAATCAAAGACTCAAAGGCTATGGCTGCAATTAACCCTTCGTGTCGCTCGTGGGGGTCCAGGTGGCGTGTGCCAAATAGTATGGTAAATACGGCTAAAAGTATGGTGAAGTAATTGACCTTATCGCGGTAAAATGCCGAACCATCCCAAAAATCCTGGTTGCTGCCGGTATTGGTCATTATCTCAAAACTAAATCCTATGGCCTTTAGCTGAATACTTATGTAAGGAATAATGCCAAATACAAGTACGATCGTAGTCAGAATACCGAGAAAAGTGCTTTTTCCGTATCTGGACGATATAAAGTCAGCGATGGATGTTATGCGAAGGTGTTTTGAAATAAGTATAATCTTCCGCATGAGCATATACCAAAGGGGGGCCGCAATGGTGGGTCCAAGATATACTGCTGAAAAACCCAAGCCTGTCTGGGTGGCTCGGCCTACACTTCCATAAAAAGTCCACACTGTACAAAAAACAGCCATAGACAAGGAATAAACGTAGGGATTATTGACTATACTTATACCCCGTGCGGACCTGTTTTGGGCATAAATGGCAATGACAAAAAGAAGTACAAGATAAATGAGAGAAATAAATACTACAATCCCGGAATCCATAACTTCAGGATTGTTTTTTTGACAATCTGTAGGTCAGATATATAAACAATGCCCAAAGAAAGAAGAGGTAAACCAAAAGTAGCGGAAGATTAAAAAACAGTTCGGGCTTATTAAAAACTGAAATAACCGGAAAATTAACCGCAATAACCCCGATAAAAAATATTGTCCACCTTAACTCCCTCCGCTTTTGTAACATGGCTTTTGATTGAATAGTATTTTAACCGGATTTACCTTCAGATGTCCTCAGGGTTCTTTATTGATCATTTTATCCAGGCCCATAAACGATGGCCTGATTACTTTGCTCCGGATCAAAGCCCATAAAAAAAGTAATGCAAATAATCCCAGGCCGACCGAAATAAGGAATCTTCCCTGAAGCTGGGGCTCAAGTATAAAACGGATCAACAGTGTAACTCCGATGTATACTATGACAAAAACATTGGATAAGGTGGTCTTCATGGATACCTGGTTTACAGTTGTGGACAAATATAACGAGCCACAGGATAATTTATAAATCCTGTGGCCCGTTTTTTTTTAAAAAGCGACCGGAACCCATGGCGGGGGTTAAAAAAATCAAATCAAAACAACATTACTAACCTAAATGTAAATTTCAGGCTCCGGATCGCTTGTTGAATTATGGTCAGTGTGCATGAGCTCCGCCAGCCCCTCTTGGGATACGTATATTCTCCACTATTTCCTGCACACTGGCAGGAGGTGGCGGTGTAAATCTGCTCACTATAATGGCTACAATAAAATTAGCCAACATGGCAATAGTTCCGAATCCTTCAGGTGAAACCCCAAACCACCAGGATTTTTGTAATCCTGCAACGGCATCTTTTCCTCCGTCAAAGATTCCGAATTTAAACTTCAGCATGTAAAAAATCATAAGGGTTATGCCCACTACCATACCTGAGACAGCTCCCTGCATATTCATGCGTTTTGAGAAAATCCCCATGATTATGGCCGGAAAGAAGGAAGCTGCAGCCAGGCCAAACGCCAATGCTACGACTGCCGCCACAAATCCCGGTGGATTGATACCAAAATATCCAGCTACTATAACCGCTGCAGCGGCTGCAATCCTTGCCCACAAAAGTTCATTTTTCTCAGATATGTTTGGATTTAACTGCATTTTGATCAGGTCTCTTGAAATAGCGGTGGATATTACCAGCAAAAGCCCTGCCGCTGTAGATAATGCAGCTGCCAGACCACCTGCAGCTACAAGTGCCACTACCCATGCAGGCAAACCTGCGATTTCGGGATTGGCGAGTACCATGATATCATTGTCTACTGTCAGTTCATTGGCATCCTTGTCCTTAACATATTGAATCTTTCCGTCTGCATTTTTATCTTCAAATTTGATGAGTTTTGTGGCTTCCCATTTTTTAAACCATTCTGGCATGGTAGCGTATTCCTTGTTGCTTACGGTATTGATCATATTGGTACGAGCAAAAGCTGCTATGGCTGGAGCAGTGGTATACAGAATTGCTATAAAAATCAGGGCATAACCAGCTGATGTCCTCGCATCCTTTACCTTAGGCACAGTAAAAAACCTTACAATTACATGGGGTAAACCCGCTGTACCCACCATCAGAGCAAACGTAATGGCAAATACATCGATCATGGATTTAGTACCATCAGTATAGGCACTAAACCCTAGCTCCTGATTTAGACCGTCCAGCTTATCAAGAAGATACATACCCGAGCCATCATTAACGGTACTTCCAAAACCCAGTTGCGGTATAAAATTTCCTGTTAAGGCAATTGAGATAAAGAAGGCCGGAACCATATAAGCAAATATCAGGACTATATACTGGGCTACCTGAGTATAAGTTATACCTTTCATACCTCCCAGTACAGCATAAAACAAGACAATAAACATACCTATAATCACCCCGGTATTAATACTAACCTCAAGAAAGCGGGAGAATACTACACCCACACCCCTCATCTGGCCGGCTACATAGGTAAAAGACACAATCAGAGCACAAATTACCGCTACTGTCCTCGCAGTATTTGAATAGTATCTGTCGCCAATAAAATCAGGTACTGTATACTTGCCAAATTTACGCAAGTAAGGAGCCAGTAGTAGTGCTAATAGCACATATCCTCCGGTCCATCCCATCAGGTACACCGATCCGTCGTATCCCATAAATGAAATCAAACCAGCCATAGAAATAAACGAGGCTGCAGACATCCAGTCAGCTGCTGTAGCCATACCATTGGCGAGGGGTGACACACCACCACCGGCCACATAAAACTCCTTGGTTGATCCTGCCCTGGACCAGATGGCAATTCCTATATAAAGTGCAAAGGTCAATCCTACAATGATGTAGGTCCACATTTTAACATCCATTTTATCTTAATTTATTGTGGTTAATTAATAAGTTTATTTTGTCAGTCTTCGTGTACATCAAATTCATTGTCCAGTTTATTCATCCAGCTCACATAAATGAATATTATGATAATGAAACAATAAATGGATCCCTGCTGTGCAAACCAGAAGCCGAGCTTAAATCCCCCGACCCTTATGGAGTCAAGGGCATCTTTAAAGAAAATACCAGCCCCGTAGGAGCAAAGAAACCACAGCCCCAGCAGGATCACCAGATACCTCAGATTGCGGCTCCAATAATTTTTAAGATTTTGATCAGACATAATTAAATAATTTATAAGGTGAATAATATTGTTGCTATAAAAAGATATGAGTCTGAAGTGTCAGCTGACCTTTGGTGCCGTTACGTATGACATCCTGACCGGACAAAGTATATAAAGGCCTGGTAGCATACTCCATTGTAATTTTGGCATTGTGGCCGGTAATAAAATAATTCAACCCCAATCCCCATTGGAAACTTGGATCTTTAAGCCTCTCAAAATCCTTATAGGTTGCGGTAAGATATGGCATAAAAGATGTCCCGTTTTTTAATCTGGGCAATACATATCCGGCCTGAAGATATCCGATGATGCCTGTGCCGATGGTGGGCTGAGCGTTGCCGCCCCCGGCAAAACTGGTAGAAGTCGCTACCGGAGTGGTATGTTCATTAAGTATACCTATGTTTCTCAGGTAATTGGTACCGTAATCCAGGGAGTAAAAGGTTGCCAGCACAGAAATGGCTGTTCCCTTTTCTTTGTTGACTGGCATATCCAAAAATACATCTGCACCAAGGGCAGTTTGTGCCTGAAAGGTAGAGTCAGTGGATGTTTTATAAAGTGATGCATCAGCCTGATGGTACCATCCGGCTCCGATATTAAAAACTTTTTTAGACCCCAGGTACGATCCTACGAAAAACGGAAGCACATTGGATTCTTTATCCCAAAACATCCAGTTAAGATAACCGGCTGTGGCATAATTTTCTGAAAAGGTATTCACCGCCAATCCGTTTTTAGGAACCATAGCCGGGGCTGTACCAAAAACAAATGGTTTATTTAAAGCGACCCGGTAATCCAGCCTTCCCAACTGACCTTTGGCATAAACACCAAATTGCCGGGCAAACTGATCCGTACCCTCGATATTGTGCCAGTTAAAAATGGGTGCATCCAGAGTCATAAAATTGAGTGTGGAATGGCTGCTTAATCTGCTCACACCATTCCAGTAATGAAGGCCGACACCCAAATAAAGTTTTTGCGGTACTACACGAAACTCGGTCCAGGCATCATGTAAAAATAATTGTGGCTTTTTGCCCTGATTGCTTGCTACAGAAGTTGGGTTAGGGCCGTTTGGTGCAGTGGCCCCGTTGATAAAAGACTGATTGTTTATACCCCAGTGGGTCAGTATCAAAACACGGGGGGATACCTGAGCATATGCCAAAAATCTTGACCGTCGCAATGCAATATCTGTGCTCCACGCTGATGAACCATTGGTGCCATCAATAAGATTTCCGTTTACATCCCGTGTGCCCGGATTGTTTTGGGTAGCTGTAGCCCAAAACTGATGCCACATGATAAACCTTACGTACTTCGAACCACTGTCGTTCAGTTTAAGCGTAAGTGGCTTGTACGTGTGGTCTTCCACCGGGGCTTCCTGACCATTGGCCGATAAGCCTGCCATCAGCAAAAATATTGCGATAATCATTTTGTTAACTGAAAAATGCCCTGAATTCATTTTTTAAGATTTAAAAGTAAAAAAAACACATATTGTTATATCTAGATGCGAATATATATAGATATGTATATATGTTGTATGTTTTTTTAAACTTATTTTTAATAATCTTTTAATTGGCCTGATAAATAGCCAGTAAAGGTTTATTATTCAAAGCAAATAAAAAGCCGACAATTATTTTATTTGTCTACGTATATTTGGAAAACAGAGTTTATTTCCCCGTAAAACAATTTATAATATTGTGATATTCTTCTTTAGCAAGAGAATAGTAAGAATTTTTTCCGTCACGGGAGACTTTGACGATGTCCTGATTTTTTAAAATGCGAAGATGGTGAGAAGCAACAGCCTGCTCTATGTCCAGCTTTTCATGGATCTCAGTTACAGAAAGTTCTTTTTCCACGTAAAGCAAATCCACCATAAGAAAACGGATGGGATGAGCTACCGCCTTCAGTTTTTCGGTAACATCTTCCAGAAATTCTATTTCATAAATGGTATGCATCTTACTGCAAAGATAATCTTAAAAAATAATAATGTATATATTTAAATAACTATATTTGTTGCATCCGCCACATACCACAATCGTAAAAATTATTATGTATTAAATCCGGGGTACAAAAACAAACATGAAAAACGAAATTGTTTACAGGGTTTATGATTTTTTAAAAGAGTTTCCACCTTTCAGTTTTTTGGGCAAGGATGACCTCATGAAAGTCTCTTCTCAGGTTACAGTAACCTACCTGCCGGAAGGCAAAACGCTCTTCAACGCCGGGGAGGCACCACAGCCAAGGTTTTTTGTGGTCAATACCGGAGCAATAAACCTGACAGACGAACAAAACAAGACGGTGGATATTTGCGATGAAGGTGATGTCTTCGGTATCAGGCCACTCATAGCCCACTCTCCCTATCTTTTATCCGCCCGGGCTACGGAAGAAACCGTGCTGTACTGTATACCCACAGCTGTATTTTTGCCAATGGTAGATACTCAGCCACGTATCGCATCATATCTGGCTACAAACTTTGCTGCTGGCATGGCCAATATGTATTCTGTAAAACCTGATAAAAACCTGTTAGGTCAGGGGGTGTTTTCGGAATTGATTACCCTGGATCCGGCCAGAGAACCTGTGTATTGTGATGTCAGTCTATCTATACAGGAAGGAGCTCAGATCATGGCAAAACATGGCATAGGTTCGCTGATAATATGTGATTCCTTAAAAAGGCCCGCAGGTATAGTTACCGACAAAGATATGCGGGTCAAAGTCGTGGCGGGCGACATACGTAAAAAAGAAAACATTACACTGATCATGTCCTCACCGGTGATATGCGTAACACCGTCAATGAGTATTGCAGAATTACAGATCACAATGCTTAAAAACCGTATCAGTCACCTTGCAGTCACTGAAGACGGCACACCGATGACAAAGTTGCTGGGAGTTATTTCTGAACACGACCTTGTAGTACAACAAGCAGAAAATCCCGCTATAATGATTAAGCAGATAAGGCAGGCTACCGATGTAAAAACCCTTAAAAATATAAGGAACAAAACCAGTGTCCTCATAGGAAAGTATCTGACGCAGGAAGTATCGGTACCTTTTATTGCGGATATTGTTTCACAGGTAAATGATGAAATCATCCGGAGGACCATTTTACTGGCTGAGTTTAAACTGGGCAAACATTTGTATGACGAAATTTCCTATTGCTGGCTGGCATTGGGCAGTGAAGGCAGGGAAGAGCAAATGCTGCTTACAGATCAGGACAATGCCATTATATACATGGATAATCCTTCGGTTCCTGATATTAAGGACAGATGCCTGGCACTTGCAGGCGAAGTCACTGGCATGCTCCATGAGATAGGTTTTGAATACTGTCCCGCCGATATGATGGCATCCAATCCTATGTGGTGCCAAAGCCTGAAAGGATGGCAAGAAACATTCAGCAGATGGATACATCAGCCTGCCGAAAAAGAAATCATGATGTGTACGATATTTTTTGATTTTCGTCCTGTATACGGAGACGAAGTCCTCGTTAAAGAGCTGAGTGTTTCGATATTTGAAAATTTAGATAAGCAGGATATTTTCCTGCACTTTCTTGCCAAAAACGCACTTAAGAACCCTCCTCCCCTCTCGTTTTTTCGCAACTTTATCGTAGAGAAAAACGGTGAGCACAAGGATAGTTTTGACATAAAGCTACGGGCTATGATGCCGCTGGCCGATGCTGCAAGGCTTCTTACATTGTCAAAGAGGATTTCCGGCACTACCAACACCTTTAAACGATACCAGAAAATGGCTGAGACTGAGCCGCAAAATGCAGAATTGTACCGGCTGGCAGCGGATGCGTATGAAATTTTAATGCGACAAAGGACCCTTACAGGACTTTCAGCAGGCGACTCAGGCAGATATATCAGGCCGGATGAGATGGATAAAATGGCCAGGCTCCAGCTCCGCAATGCCTTCCAACCTATAGGTGAGTTGCAGGACCTTATTAAAGTTAGATTTCAGGTATCAAGTGTACTGTAATGTGGAAGACTTTAATATCAAAAATAACTGGAAAGCAGAGGGAAACACAAAGCTATGCCACCTTTTATGAAAACTACCGAAATTCATACGTAACGCCTTCTTTAAAAACTTCAGGTGTGGACCAGAGATTTGTGGTTTTTGACACAGAAACCTCAGGACTGGACCCCAAAAACGCACAGATTCTTTCGATCGGGGCAGTGAAGGTCCAAAACATGTCTTTCGAAATTGCTTCCTCCCTTTCCATAAGGTTAAAAAGCAATGTAATTCCTACCACCGAGGCGGTATCTATCCATGGTTTGGTGAGCAGTGAGCAGACAGGCATAGAAATGAACGAAGCAGCGGGTCTGTTTTTTGACTTCATTGGCTCAGGTGTACTGGTAGGCCACCATGTGGGGTTTGACCTTGCTATGCTTAATAACCTGTCATTAAAACATGGGGGTGGCCCAATACTGAATATGGCCCTCGATACCTCTATGCTAGCCCGAAGACTCGACAACCCACATGACCCGTCATCCTTAAACCCAAAGGAATATACACTTGATAAGCTTTGCAAAAGATTTTCAATAATCCCCAAAGCCAGACACACAGCAGATGGGGATGCATATATTACAGCACTGGCTTTTATCCACATTTTGCATCGCCTGCAGGCTAAGGGTATCCATTCTTTAGGACAGCTGATGAAATAGCAATGCCGAAATTATTGCGATAGTGATAGAAGCGGACATTCTGACGCTACTGTCAGAATAAAGCGGATAGCACGGGCCGAAGGTATCGCCCTAAATACTAAAGGTACAAAAAAAAATACCCACTTCAGCCACGCCAAAATGGGTATGTTGGATTATTTACAGATAAATATTATCAGTCGTTCTTGTCCCGCGGGTTGTCCATCAGTGCCTTGCGTGAAAGCCTCAGTTTACCTGTCTTGGGGTCGGTGCCGATGATCTTGACGCTGACCTTGTCACCGACCTTAAATACGGTGTTGACGTCATCAATACGCTTGTGGTCAATCTCCGAGACGTGGAGCAGGCCACTCTGTCCGAAGAACTTGACGAAGGCTCCGTATGGCATGATTGACTCTACCTCTGCCTCGTAGACTTCGCCGACCTGAGGGGTAAAGGCGATCCTGGCGATGGCTTCCCTGGCTCCCTTGAGGCCTTCAGCATTGGTGGAGGCGATGGTCACGATACCTTTGTCGCCCACTTCCTCGATATTGATGATGGTGCCTGTCCTGGCCTGGATCTCCTGGATGATCTTTCCACCCGGGCCGATGACGGCTCCGATGAAACTCTTGTCTATGGTCATTTCGACCATACGCGGAGCATGCGGCTTGAGGTCTTCTCTTGGCTCAGCGATGGCTTTGCCCATTTCGCCGAGGATGTGGAGGCGTCCTTCTTTTGCCTGCATGAGGGCTTTTTCGAGCATCTCATAGGGCAGTCCGTCGATCTTTATGTCCATCTGGCATCCGGTGATACCCTTGGTAGTGCCGGTGACTTTGAAGTCCATATCACCGAGGGCGTCTTCGTCGCCGAGGATGTCAGAGAGGATGGCGGTGCGGCCGCCCTCGGCTATCATGCCCATGGCGATACCGGATACAGCCGACCTGATTTTGATACCTCCGTCCATCAGTGCCAGTGAGCCTGCACATACTGTCGCCATGGATGAACTGCCGTTTGACTCGAGGATGTCGGATACAATCCTGACCGTATAAGGCAGGCCTTCAGGCATGACCTTCTTGAGTGAACGTCCGGCAAGATTGGCATGGCCGATCTCTCTCCGTCCCGGTCCGCGGTTAGGTTTTACTTCGCCTACGGACAGCCCGGGGAAATTGTAATGGAGGATAAATTTTTCGTTATACAGGTCCAAAGCATTGTCGATAAGCATCTGATCGAGTTTGGTACCCAGCGTAAGTGAAGTGAGTGACTGCGTTTCGCCTCTGTTAAAGACGGAGCTTCCGTGTGCGGAGGGCAGGTAGTCCACTTCGCACCAGATGGGTCGGACCTCATCGAGCTTGCGGCCGTCAAGACGCTTGCCTGTATCGAGGACCATCTTGCGGATGAGGCTCTTCTTCAGTTTATCAAAATATTCTTCGACTTTTTTGCCGTTATCTGCCATGTACTCTTCGCCTTTCTGCTCTGTCAGATATAAGGCGATCTCTTTGGCTATGGCCTTGAAGCCATCTTTCCTGCTTTGTTTATCCATAGCTGCAGACGAAATAGCCATTATCTTGTCGGCTGCCATGGTGTGTATAAGCTCCTTTAGCTCTGCATCCTCCTCAGGTGCTGCCATTTCCCTTTTGACCAAGGCCTTGTCGCCTACCATTCGGGCGAGTTCGAGCTGGGCATTGCACTGAACCTTGATGGCATCATGTGCTACACGGATAGCCTCCACGAGTTCGTGTTCCTGGCATTCATTGGCCTCACCCTCGACCATCATGACATCCTGGAGCGTTGCTGCTACAATCAGGTCGATGTCGGCTTTAGCGAGGAGTTCCCTGTCAGGATTGATCACAAACTGTCCGTCGATCTTGGCTACCCTTACCTCTGAGATAGGGCCGCTCCAAGGAATGTCAGAGACAGACAGTGCAGCAGAAGCTGCCAGGGCTGCGTAGGCATCGGGCATATTTTTCTGGTCGCCCGAGATCAGGTTGATGATAATCTGGGTCTCATTAAGGAAATCATCCGGGAAAAGCGGTCTTACGGCCCTGTCGACGAGCCTGGAAATGAGGACCTCATAATCGGATAGCTTTGCCTCACGGCGAAAAAAATTGCCTGGTATACGACCGGCAGCAGCAAATCTCTCCTGATAGTCGACGGAGAGTGGAAAGAATGACTGGTCAGGCTTGGCCTCGCTGCTGGCCACGACGGTGGCAAGAAGCATGGTGTTTTCCACTCTGACCACGACACTGCCGTGGGCCTGGGTAGCAAGCTTGCCTGTCTCGATGGTCACTTGTTTGCCGTCAGGCAGCCTGAAGGATGTAGTAGTAGGAATGATGTTTCCCATAAAATCTGTTGTTGATGTTTTTATTTAATAAAAAATCCTTTCAAACCGAAAAACACAGGACTTTCTTCCCGGGTGCTATTTCCGGCATTAAAAAGGCGGGACTTTCCGTGAAAGGGAGGCGGTATCACAGTCATTCCCAAATACGGGTGCAAAGATAGTCAATTAAGCCGTAATCTGTACGAGGGTCTCAGGTTTTTAATAATTTATATCGTGGACTGGAATAAAAGCAGCGTTTTAAGGATGTCAATCGTTATATTTCTGTAAAATGTACTTATGAAGATTGCCCTCTTAACAGTTGCAGCTGTATGGCTGATGACATCCTGTGAGCACAAGGATTGTTGTGACCTATCGCCTTGCAGCGATCAGTTTGAAGCTTTCAAGTTAAATCCTGAAGCCAAAGCCATCTATCAGCTCCAGCAGGGCGACAATTTTTATTTCTGGCTCAATACGGATGCTGTACATTATGACGGGACGGAAGACATCCTTGACACTAAGTGCAACAAGTATTGCTATTTTTGCGGAGAATGTGAACCACCCGCCTGCTCACGAACGCTGCCTTATGACAAGGACAAGTGGACGCTGCTCTGGAAAAAATAAAATCTTAAATATTCTGATAGCCAACGGCAATTAAGTTAAGGCGGGTCTTTGGTCCGCCTTTTTATTTAGATACTAAATCAGAAAATTTATCTTTGGTAGGTTAACCCGTGTAAAAAATACTGAAAACAAAAAAGGGCGGTAATTTCTTCCGCCCTTCTTCCATTTATTTTCTGATACCCAATTTCTCGATCAGGTTTCTGTACCCCTGCAGGTCTTTATGCTGGAGGTACTTGAGAAGTCTCTTACGCTTACCCACGAGGGCAAGCATGCTTCTTTTACTGGAGTTGTCCTTTTTGTTTGAATTCAGGTGCTCTGACAAGGACTTTATCCTGAATGTAAACAAGGCAATCTGTGCCTCTATAGATCCGGTGTTTGACTCAGAGCCACCGTGCTCTCTGAAGATTTCTTTCTTCTTTTCTTCTGATAAGTAAACTGACATTTTATAAATTTAGAAGGTTACCAATGATACAAATTACGAAAATCTGTAAATAGCGGGGGCAAAGGTAAGTATTATTTTGGTAACAGCAAGATAAATTTTTAGTCCTCTACAAGAAAAGCTAAAAAAAAATGGCTTTAGCGGAACCAACCCCTGACACATGATGTTAATGAGTGAAGTATAAAGATACTGCCGGCAGGTCCGGCGATCAAAATTGAAATGGGGATGACCGGTATCGACAGGAAAGAATATCGGTTTGTAAGCATGCCGGAGCACGATTGTTCACTCCGTTATCAAATGACGATCGACCACAAATGGCGATAATAACTTCGCATTAGCTGCGTAATCAGAGATTACTGAGCTTTTAGTGCCGCCCGGATGACGTCCGATATAAGCCGGTAGCCGCACTTCAACAGACCCGCGGACTAGGTGATGGGAGTTCTTCGACCCTGACCCGAAACCACAGAAGATAAGAAAACGGCGACGTAGGTTTCTGTACCTGCCCGATTCCGACAATCAGAACAGAAACTAAGCATGTAGAAAGCATTCAGAGGCTTTGTCTGGACCAGGGTTCGAGTCCCTGCATCTCCACTATTTAACGATAAAAAAGGCTTGTAAACAATTGTTTTACAGGCTTTTTTTAATTTTATTGCAATATCCGTCTGCTGATTAATTCAGACCTTCTCCACTAAACTTTTGTACCCACGACACCTGATGCACACCCGAAAAAATATTTTTTCATGACGACGTGTATGCCGGCACTCTGAAGACAGGCTGCAAAATGGCTGCAGTCAATAAAACGGTCGTAATATCTGCCCAGCATCCTGTAGTCTTCAGAATTGCCCATAAAAAGCCGGCCTATCAGCGGGATCATATATTTTATGTAAAACTTATAGGGTATCCTCTTCAACAGGTGGGAAGGCCGGGATATCTCTATCATAGACAGCTGGCCACCAGGTCTCAGGACTCTTGCAATCTCACGGGCCAGGGCTTCCTGACTCTCCGGAGAAAACGTTTTCAACCCGAAAGCAGATACCACAAAATCTGCCGACACCGGAGAGATGGTGTTTTTAAGCACATTCTCCTGCAACATTGTCACGTGCAAAAGTAACTTTCAGGAATAAAACATGCTCCAGTGAAGAGTACCTTTGGAATGGCACAGATCAGCCAAATGATTTGACAGGCCTGAAGATCTACCCTAATCCTGCAACAGATTTAATTCATGTTGGATACCATGAGATTAAACCTGAAAACCTTACATTAAGAATATTTGACTTGTGCGGAAAACAAATAGAATGTTTTAATCAAAGGATTCTGACACAAACCATAGAACTCGACATAAGAAATCTGGCAACAGGCTTGTATATTCTGGAAATCAGCCATTCAACCCAAAAAACCAAGAGAAAGCTGATCGTTCTAAACTGACCCCGGATTAAAGCCAAATGTCTACCTTAATTTTTATGGAAAACCATAAAAATTGACGCCGCGACCGCAAGGACTTGCCTTCAGATTACTTATCTTTGTGACATTAATAATGTACTAACCATGTCTTTTAAATCCATAGCAATTGTCCTTTTAGTCTTCCTGGCTGCGTGCAGAGAATCTTCCCGTCAGCCCTCCCCTGATGATGTCCTCTACGATGAAGTAATGGCCATCCACGACAAGGTTATGCCCGAGATGACTACCATTCATAATCTTAAAAAGGAATTGCATGCCCTCCGGACACCCGATTCGGACTCTTTGATCCTCGCCAGAATCAAGGACCTCGACGACAGTGACGAAGCCATGATGTCCTGGATGCATAGTTTTAAAGTGCCTGATAAGTCAGATGCAAAAAAAATCTATCTTGAGCAGGAAAAGGACAAAATAAGCAAGGTGAGCGAGATGATATACCGGTCTATGGATCAGGCCAAAGCCACCATTGACTCACTTCAAACGAAGTAAAATATGAACAAATTTTGTTGCCTGTTTATTACGGCATGGGTGACAGTGGTGATGTTGCTGTCCTGCAAGAGCCCCAATGAAGATTTGCCTTACCTCGGCCAGACCACCCAGGCAGATGGAAAAACTGTCCACCATAAAGTAGGCAATTTCTCCCACTACAATCAGGACAGCGTACTTGTAACCAATAAAAGTCTGGCAGACAAAGTCATTGTAGCAGATTTCTTTTTTACCTCCTGTCCCTCCATATGCCCGAAAGTAATCAGAGAAATGATGAAGATTCAGGAGGCTTTTAAAGATGAGCCTATGGTTACATTCCTGTCCTTTACCATCGACCCCAAACGGGACGATGTGGCCCGGCTGAAATTATACGCTGACAACCTGGGCATAGACCAGAGCCGCTGGTACTTCCTTACCGGTGACAAGGACGCCACTTTTGATCTGGCCAACACCTTTTTTGTTGCGGCTTTTGAAGATAAGGATGCTCCGGGCGGATTTGATCATTCCGGTAAAATTATCCTGGTAGACAAGGAAGGCCATGTAAGATCGTTCAGTGAGGGAACCGACCCTTCTACCACGCCAAAGCTGATAAATGATATACGCAGACTGGTGGATTTATACAAGGCAAATCAAAAATAACATGAAAGTTATGCTGCCCATTCTGCTGTTGATATTGACTGTCTCAGCTTGTAACGACTCACCTTATATGCAAGGCAAGCGGCTATATACTGTACGCTGTGCCAACTGTCACATGGAAGACGGCACCGGATTGTCCAGACTCATACCACCTCTTGCTACGTCCAAACTGATGGGAGGGGCCGCCATGGCCTGCGTCATCGCCAACGGGCTCCGGGACACCATTTTCAGAGATTCCGTTTACCTCCCGAGAGAAATGCCTGCCTTCAAAGGTCTCAGCAGTACCGAAGTAACAAATATCATAAACTACATCAACCACACCTGGCATAAGCCATTTACCGAGACCACCATCCTTGAAGTAGAAGAGGCCCTAAAAGCCTGCCCGTAATATTTTTATTTTTTTTGGGAGTGCCCCTGACCAGCGGCCAGGGTCGGGCTATCCGCTTTATCCCGGTGCCCGGGATGCCCGCTTCTATCCCTCACTCTTTTCACACTTCAAGCCAGCAAGGTAATAATAATACAATCACATTCAGCAATAATTGTATCTTTGCTGAGACCTGCTGACTCAATATGAAATTTAACATTAAATACCTCTGGGCCCTTATACCCCTGATTATCGCGGGGGCCATTCTTTATTATCTCAGCGACATAGTAACTTATATCCTGTTGGCTTGGGTTATAAGCATGATCGGTAATCCGGTCGTCTCATTCCTGAGAAAATACGTAGGCCGCAATGCTGCTGCCATCCTTACCCTTAGCTTGTTTATTGGCATTTTTGCCTTGCTTGTGTGGGCCTTCCTGCCGCCCCTTGTCAACCAGGTCGAAAACCTGTCAAAGGTAGACTACAGCAAGGCACTCACAGCCCTGGAAGAACCTATCCGGGACTGGGAAAAATGGTTGGTTCGTAAAAAATTAATGATTGCCACTGACTCTACAGGGATAACGGCTGATACAGATGGGGCTATTGATGATCAGGTGATCACACACAGGATAGAAGCAGATACAGTACAGGGTGAATTTCTGCAAGTCCAACCCCTCAATATCCACATCCATGTTGATGCTCCGGTAATCCCCGAAGACGACAAAAACAGCAATGGTCCAGGTGTCACAGAAGGATTTTTTGAGATCCTAAAGGACAACCTGGGAAAATACCTGGACCCCGGCCGGATACAGTCTATCTTTGGCAATACGCTCAATGCTTTTGGCAACCTCCTGATAGGGATATTTTCGATCTTTTTCATAGGATTTTTCTTCCTTCGGGAGCAGGGGCTCTTTGACTCCATGCTGACATCGATAGTACCAACCGGATATGAGCAACAGACCAAACAGGCACTGGATGAGACCACTAAGCTGCTGATACGATACTTTGCCGGCATCCTGCTCCAGGTATCGCTGATCACGCTCATCATTTCTTCTACACTGGCTCTGCTGGGTGTTAAAAATGCATTGCTCATCGGCTTTCTGGCTGGCATCCTCAATGTCATCCCGTATATAGGTCCTATGATCGCAACTGCCCTGGCGGTAGCCATCACACTTTCGTCCAATATTGACCTGGCTTTTTACGACCAGATGGTTCCTTTGCTGATAAAAGTCATCGTTGTCTTTGGGATCACCAGGCTGATTGATGATTTCATCCTTCAACCCAATATTTATTCAAAAAGTGTCAATGCTCATCCGCTTGAGATCTTTATCGTGGTGCTGATCGGGGCCCGGGTGGGAGGAGTATTCGGTATGATCCTTGCCATTCCGTTTTACACGGCCTTCAGGGTGATAGGCAAGGTGTTCCTCAGCGAGTTTAAGGTGATCCAGCGGTTGACACGACATATGTAATCACCGGAAAGGAAGTCAATATTCCATTTTCTTGAGTGCCGGAACTTTTAGCCAGGCAGCCAGGGTAATAAGCATTGTCATGCATCCGCCAAAAATAACTGACGGCACAGTCCCGAGCAGGGAGGCTGCCACTCCGCTCTCAAACTGCCCCAATTCATTGCTACTGTTGATAAAAATAGAACTTACTGCAGAGACCCTGCCCCGCATTTGTTCAGGAACCAATAACTGGAAGATAGTGCCTCTGATGATGACACTCACTCCGTCAAAAAGTCCGCTGACAAAGAGGGCCAGAAAACTCAGGATAAAGGATTTTGACAAGGCAAAAACCAGGATGCACGCTCCGAAACCTGCCACGGAAATGAGCAACTTGCGGCCCTGACCGCCTCTGAGCGGATAGCGGGTCAGGTAAAGAATCGCCAGAAAGTTGCCCAGATAGGTGGCTGACATGAGCAGTCCAAATGCCTGCGGGCCAACATTGAGGATGTCTTTGGCAAATACGGGAAGCAGTGCTACAGCTCCTCCAAAAAGCACAGCAAACATGTCCAGACTCATGGCTCCGAGCAGGGCTTTTTGATTATAAACAAAGTTCAATCCCTCCACCACACTGTGCCAGGTACGGGTAGATCCTTTTTCATAACTGATTGGTTTTTCACCAACTCTGCTGAATATTACTCCAGCCAATAAAATCATCACTCCCACTATAATGAAGGAAACCGAAACATCCATCAGTCCGATCATCAAACCAGCTGCCGCCGGGCCGATTACAGCAGCAATCAGCCAGCTCATACTGGTAATCGAGGCCGCCCTTACAAGGTCTTCTCCAGGTACAACTTGCCCCAGGATGGCAGAAAATGCCGGTGAAATATAGGCCCTCACCCACCCTGTCACACCCACCAGTACAAAAATGGCGTTTTTTAAAAAGGAAGCAGTATTGGTAAAACTGCCTGAGGTCACCGCCCAAAAAGCAGCCATAGTAGCTACATAAGCTGCCAGACAAGCAAGGATCAGCGATCTCTTGGGGCTGGAATCCACTTTGACACCGGCGGGAAGAGCGAAAAGAATAGCCGGCACCACTTCGCTCAGGCCGAGCACACCCAATGCCAGCTTACTACCCGTAAGTTCGTATAAATACCAACCCAACAACACCGGAACCATCTTCATCCCTGAGGTAAAGATGACCCTTGTAGCAAGAAGCAGGGTAAATTCCCGGTTTATGATGGTCATAAAGTCAGACCTTAAGCTTTTTCAGGTTGTTAATGCTTACACCAATGGATTCCAGGGGAGGCATCGACCTGCAAGTGTCCTGCTCAATGAAAAATAGTTTGTTGCCTGAAGTCCTCCGGTGTTTAAACAGTTCGCCGTAATTTATGATACCCGTCCCTACTTCAGTAAAAAATGCCTCAGGGGTGGCATCCATATCCTTTATATGCCAAAGAGGAAAACGACCTGGGTTTTTGCGGATAAGCTCCACAGAATCAACACCTGCCTTTTTGGTCCAATAATGATCCACCTCAAACTTGACCAGGTCATTGTCGGTGTCCTTCAAAAGGAGATCATAAGGCACCCTGCCGTCGATGGCTAAAAATTCAAAATCATGATTGTGATGAAAAAAAGTCAGGCCAAATTTTCTGGCCGTCACAGCAGCCTTATTAAGCATTTCGGCAAACCGTTTGTAATCATCTATTGTCTTGCGTTCTTCCGGCGGCATCCACCCTACTCCTATATACTTAAATCCAACATATGCTGAGTCTTCGCAAACCTGTTCAAACCTGTGTCGGATACCCATGACCTTATCTCCCATATTAAACCCGGTCTGTACGTGCCCGGAATACATCTTCAGCCCGTGGCTCTTAAGCATCTTCTTAAACTCCACAGGCGTCATTCCATAAAACTTGCCATTCATGTATCCGGCATTTTCCACATGCCTGTACCCGGCAGCACTGACTTTGGCCAGGGTCTGATCAGGTGATTTAGCCATATCGTCCCTCACCGTATATAGCTGAAGTCCTATGTCTTCCTTACTTTTAAACCGGCTCAGGTCCCAAATACCGGCCGGTAAAAGCAAGGTACTTACCGAAACGGAAGTGCCAATCCTTACAAATTGTCTGCGGTTCATATTTTAATTATAATTAATGTATAATACATTGTCATTTTATTCCTAATATTCTTTTTAACAAGTCATTGTCAATTTCCGACCCTGCAAAATCGTCAAAGGCCCGTGATGTGACCTCAATGATATGGCTTGCTATAAAAGGGGCTCCCTCACTTGCTCCTTGCTGGGGGGACTTTATACAGCACTCCCACTCCATTACTGCCCATCCATCATATCCATATTGTGACAGTTTACTGAATATGCCCTTCCAGTCTACCTGTCCGTCGCCCGGTGACCTGAATCTCCCTGCACGATCTTTCCAGTCAGCATATCCTCCATACACCCCGCACCTACCGGTGGGATTGAACTCAGCATCCTTGACATGGAAGGCCTTGATCCTTTCGTGATAGATGTCTATATATTCCAGATAGTCAAGTTGCTGCAGGACAAAATGACTCGGGTCAAACAAGAGACAGGCCCTTGGATGGCTACCCACCTTCTCAAGAAAACGCTCATAGCTGAGTCCGTCGTGGAGGTCTTCTCCGGGATGCACTTCGTAACAAACATTAACCCCGCAATCATCAAAATGATCCAGGATGGGCAACCACCTTTTGGCAAGCTCCTCAAACCCCATATCCACGAGCCCGGGAGGTCGCTGCGGCCAGGGGTTCATGGTGTGCCAGAGCAATGCCCCGGAAAAAGTCGCATGTGCCTTCAGTCCCAGGTTTTTGCTGGCAAGGGCCGCATTTTTTACCTGCTTTTTTGCCCATTCCGTCCTTTCTGTTGGCTTACCCTTTAAGTGGTCAGGGGCAAAATTGTCAAACATAATGTCATAGGCAGGATGCACTGCTACCAGTTGGCCCTGGAGATGTGTGCTCAATTCTGTTATCTCCAGTCCGTATGAATTTATCTTGCCCTTGAGTTCATCACAATAGGTTTTACTGGACGCTGCAAGGTCAAGGTCAATAAGCCTGGATTCCCAGGTGGGGATTTGTATCCCTTTATATCCCAGGGCTGCAGCCCAATGGCAAATATTATCAAGCGAATTGAAGGGGGCTTCGATGCCCATAAACTGGGCGAGAAAAATACCAGGTCCTTTGATTGTTTTCATCTTATTTCTGACAAATTGTTATTCTGAATTAAATCTCATATAAAAACAAATCAAAGTGGTGCAGTAAAAAGACACTGATTATTTTTATACTTACATCAAAACTAAAAAGTATTTAAAAAAAAACTCAATAAAAATCTTTGGTCAAAATCGATATCCAATTCCATACGTCAATATAATAGTTCTCCCTCCATAATTATATCTTCCCTTTTTTGTAACCAAACCCAGTCCCAAATCCAGTGAAAGTCCCGGATTAGATTTAAATGTAATACCATTGGAAAAAATTGATCCGGCATAACTACCCCCAAATCCCTGATGTATATAGCCGGATTTAAAACCAAGACCTTTCAGACCATCTTTAAAAAAAATATTTATGCCTCCGGAAAATCCCCTAAATCCGGCTCCCACAAATAGTGTAGTGTTAGGATTAATTACCAATTCTAACTCTGCCCCGATCAAAGCACCACCTCTTAATATACCTATATCCAAAAAAGCAAATCTTGTTTTCTCTGTACCATTATATTTGATTTGTTTTATTTGCCTGTTCTTCAGTGCCAAAGTATCAAATTTCACCCCTTTAATTCCTGCCAGCACTATTCCCTGATCATTCTTTGACACCAACCAACCATCCAATCGCCTACCGCCAACCAGCTCAACAATAACTTTTGTACCTCCACCCAGATAAGACTTTTGATCTAATTTATCAATTTTGGACTTGTAAAAACTCATATCCATTTCAACCAATTGATCATTTAAAAGCCTTTGGGTTTTGATGACAACCGTTGAATCAGTATTCTCAATAATTTTTCCTTTAATTACTTCTCCACTTTTTAGGAAGACCTTATCCTGGCCAAGTATGGTAAATCCATGGAGCATCGTTAACAAGATAAAAATAAGTCTCATTTTTTAAAAAATTAACTTATGCCTTTTAAAACTTCAGCCACTTATGGTCACTTCTTCCCGACTCGATTACCCTGTAAATAAATTCCATCCCTCTCACACCGTCGCCGATGCCCGGAAAGTCCAAATAGAGCGGAT
>JAGVTV010000029.1 GCA_019136675.1 Bacteroidota bacterium | reverse complement strand
ACGATTGGTACGACAAGGTGGGTTTCTGCTGCATGGATGCCAATACAAGCCGGATGGTACAGTTGCTTGTAACCGACAAAGGAGGCAACACCAATGTTTGCATGGTTAATGTGGAAATCCAGGACAAGGTGACCCCATCGATCACATGTCCGGGTGACCTGACGATCAGTGACTGTAACTTCACCTTTGATCCCAACAATCCCGCAGCCTATTTTGGAGCAGTGACAGTCAGTGACAATTGCCCTGCCAACAATATTATAAGGGATGAGGTTAATGATCAGAGGACACAGTGCGGTATTGGCGATGTCGTGAGGACAGTGACGGTAGGGCAGGGAAGAGCCATATTTGGTACATGTACGCAGACTATAACCTTTGAAAACAATGATCCGTTCTATATCAACGATTTGAATCACAATGACCCGGGCGACGACATCACCTGGCCTAAGGACGACGACATCACCTGGCCTAAGGATTATCTGGCCCTGGGCCAGTGTACCTTTGCCGGACTGCTGCCGGAAACATTGCCTGACAGTTCCAGGATGCCTGTATTTACAGAAGATGCCTGCGATCTGGTGGGCATGAGATATGAGGATCAAGTATTTCCGTTTACGACAAACGGAGCGTGTTATAAGATCATCAGGAGATGGTTTGTCATCGATTGGTGCCAGACAGATGACAACAATGAGCCCAAAACCTGGATCCACGAGCAGGAGATCAAGGTAGTAGACAATAACCGTCCGACGCTGATATTACCGGTGACAAAAGTGGTATTTGAGACCCTCAACTGCAGCAGCGAAGAGGTTACCCTGTCGGCTACAGCCATAGATTGTACACCGTCGGCTGAGCTTAAGTGGTATTATGAAATATTTGAAGGAACGACCAAAATTGCTTCAGGCAATACCAGACTGGTCAGAGACGAGTTTGAATTGGGCGATTACAGAATATATTACAGGGTCGAAGACCGTTGCGGCAATGTCAGTGACGGATCTTATGAGTTTAGCGTAGAGTCAGTAAAGGCACCGACCGCTATTTGCAAGCAGGGCCTTGCAGCTCCGCTGGTTCTGATGGATACAGATGGCAATGGTTCAGGAGATACACCACTGTTGATGCTTGCTCCGGAATATTTTGATAACAAGAGCAGCCACAGTTGCCCCGGGGTGTCGGTAGACCTGAGTTTCTCGGCCGATGTGGACGATGACCTGGTAACTTTCGGATGTGAAGATGTGGGCAAGCAGCCGATCGAACTGTGGGTGACCGACCAATATGGAAATACAAGCTATTGCTCGACATTTATTGATGTACAGAGACATACGTCCTGTCCGAACAATCTTGCCGCCAATATCTATGGTCGCACCCTGATGGAAAACGAAGACATGATTCAGAATGTATCTGTCAGATTGCTGGGAAGTGAGGCTGTCTCCGTGACAAATAATCTGGGAAGCTATGCCTTCCAGCCTATGCCTTTGGGCAATATTTATACGGTAGAGCCTGCCAAAGACGGTGACGATATGAATGGTGTCAGCACCCTGGATATAGTGATGATTCAAAGGCACATCCTGGGCATGGAGAAGCTGAAGAGTCCTTACAGGATGATCGCCGCTGATGCCAATGGCAACGGAACCATCACAGCCTCCGACCTTACGGACCTTCGTAAGCTGGTACTTGGGTTGACCCAGGATTTGCCAAACAATCGCAGCTGGAGGTTTGTAGATGCCGGTTACCAGTTCCCTGACCCGAATGACCCATGGCTGGAGCCATTTGCAGAGACATACCACATCAACGGACTGACCAATGATATGGAGGCCAACTTCATAGGTATCAAGATCGGAGATGTCAACGGCAATGCCAAGGGTAGTGCAGCAGACACCGACGAAGCAGAGAGCAGATCAGCCTCACTTGGTATCGAAATGGATGATGTTTATGTAAATGCAGGACAGACTTTGGAGATACCGGTCAGGATAGCTACAGGAAGTACTGTATACGGAATGCAGGGTAGTTTTGTATTTGATGGCATCCATGCTGAAGACATGGTGAGCGGCAAACTTAATACCGGAAGTGGTCAGTTTGCCGGCAGCGACAAAGGTGTGGCCTTCAGTATAGCGGAAGGCGAAGGAGTTAGTCTTAAGGAAGGTGAAATCCTGTTTACGATGGTAGCCAAAGCCGAAAGATCCGGCAGGCTGTCAGATATGGTTCGTCTTGGCACGATGGTCAGGCCTGAAGTGTATACAGACCAGATGAATACAAAACCACTCAGCGTTAAATGGGGGGGACGTACACAGACCACAGACCTTGAAGTACGGGTACATCCAAACCCATGGACAGAGCAGACTGTAATTAATGTGACTTCTGACCAGGACAGCAGGGCAGTGTTGACACTCAGGGATGTTACAGGCAGGACGGTGCATACAAGGGTAGAAAGCCTCAAGGCCGGTGAAAATAATGTGACATTGCAAAGGAGTGATGCCGGCATGTCAGGGGTGTACTTCTTTGAAATAAGAACCAATAGTAAGACGGCCACAGGCAAGATAATACTGATCGACTGATAATCTAAGGCAATAAACAGCAACGAAGCCTGTCAATTAACTTTGGCAGGCTTTTTTATTTTGATTTTTAGTACTTTATTTGTGAATCAAAAGCCATTCAGATGAATAAAAGACTTCCCATATGCAAGCAGATCCTTGGTGACCTTATATCTTATGATGTACTGGGTGGCCAGTCAAACCTCACCATTCTGGACTATATCATCGGCTTCCTTATTGAGAGGCGGATAGAGTATTACCTGGTACCCAATGACGACTGTACAAAGGCATCCTTGTTTTGTCGTATAGGCCCTGCAGCAGATGGCGGAGTAATCCTATCCGGGCACACGGATGTGGTACCCGTGGCTGGCCAGGACTGGAAGACCGATCCGTTCATCCTGACTGAAAAGGACAATAAACTGTATGGCCGCGGTTCCTGTGATATGAAAGGCTTTATTGCCTGTTGTTTGGCTTCTGCGGATCTTTTTTCAAAAGCTGGTCTTAAAAAACCTGTTTACTTTGCTTTTTCTTACGACGAAGAAGTGGGATGTCTTGCAGGTCCAGCCCTGGCGAGAGCTATAAAAAGTCACTACCCTGAAAAGCCCTCCATGGCCATCATCGGCGAGCCATCGGTAATGAAGGTCGTCACCGGCCATAAAGGCATTTGTGTACTCAAAACCACCATCTCCGGATCCGCAGGACACAGCAGCCGCATCAGACAGGAGGTCAGTGCTGTACACGTTGCTGCCGGGGTCATACGCTGGATGGAAGATAAGATGGAGCAACTCATTGCAGATGGAAGGACGGACAGCAGATTTATGCCACCTCACACCACCATTCATGCCGGCATGATTCAGGGAGGCATAGCCCCTAATGTCATCGCCGACAAATGCACCCTGTACTGGGATATACGTGTCATACCCAGGGATAATGTAAGAGAGATCATAGCAGAGTTTCAGCATTGGTGCAGCAACTACACAGCCGAACTCCAAAAAAAGTTTAATGGTGCTTCCATATCTACTGTGGAGGACCACCCTCCGGTGGTGCCACTGGGTACGGATGACGATGCAGCAGTAGTCAGGCTTGTATGCAAACTCACCGGTGAATCAGAAACCGAAACGGTGGCCTACGCTGCAGAAGCCGGCCAATTTGCAGAAGCAGGGTTTCAGACTGTGATCTGTGGTCCCGGTGATATAGCCCAGGCTCATCGTGCGGACGAATTTGTTGATATAAACCAACTGGACAAGTGTCTTGCAATGATGGACAAACTGTGCGGGTACCTTAGCAGCTAAGCATTGGTGTAAGCCTTGTGTTTTCAGAAACACACTGAAATAATCTATTCATGTAAATTAATTCGATATTCTATCATTAGTTATTTTTTATTGATTATTTTCGTATTAAAATTTCTTAAAATGAAAACTCTTATTTCTTTGCTATTCAGTGTAGTAGCTTGCTCAATTCCTTTCATTACAAAGTTCAATACCAGTATTACCAGCTCCTGGAACCAAACATGTAAAGGACAAGCCCGAAACATTGACAGTATATCCAAATCCTGGTACTGGGTTTGTTAGTATAAACCTCCCCCTTAATTTTAAGGGCTGGATGACAATAACTAATGCCCATGGTGGTGTATCAATGTCTCGTCATATACAAAATGGTGGAAAAATAGATCTTGATTTGTCTGCTTATGAGGGTATCAATATTATTCGACTGAGAGCCATTGATGGTACCCTATTTACGACTAAAGTAATCATTCTAAAGTAATAAACTATGATACCTTTTAGGATAATTATCTTATTGATTTGGTTTCAATTTGTATGTTTACTATCCTTTAGTCAAGGAAAGGAAGACTATCAATGGTTTTGTGGATATGAGAAAAATGTCAATGGTTCTGGATATAACGGTCATCGGTACAATTTTTTAAATAAGAATCAAATATTATCTTACCAAAATATTCCTTTTTCATTTATACGCAACAGTGCGTCTACGTCGGATGAGAATGGAAATGTGATTATATATACAAATGGACGAGGAGTATTCAATAAAAATCATCTATTGGTCTCCAATGGTGTAGGTTTAAATGATGGTGAATGGACAGATCGTTTTTGGCCTGATCCAAAGGAAGGCTATCCAGGGGATCAAGATATCCTGATATTAGGCCATCCTGGTGATAAAAATCTGTTTTACATTTTACATAAAACTAGGGTATATTATCCTATTGGATATGATTCCACTGAAATAAGAGTTAGTCTTGTTGATGTAGAAAAGAATAATGGTCAAGGTGAGGTCTTGTTTAAAAATCAATATTTCTACAACACACAAAACCTACTGGTGTCGTATCTGACAGCTATACGACATCAAAACCAGCGAGACTGGTGGGTACTACAACCTACTAATAGTGACAAAATAAAGACATTTTTGATCGATAGTTCAGGTATCAAAGTGATGACTGATCAAGACGCCTATCAGACCTTCACAACATTTAGGTCTAGTGCATCCAATACAGCTCGATTTAGTCCTGACGGGACTCGATATGCTTTATATAATTATTATGACCAATTGCATGTTTTTGACTTTGACCGCAATACGGGTACATTATCAAATCATAAAAAGATAAATGTTATACCAGAAGATAGCATTGATCGGGAAGAAATAATATTTAGTAGTGTGGAGTGGTCACCCAATAGCAGATTTATTTATACAGCAACATCCTATTACTTACATCAGATCGATACTTGGGAGCCCGATGACAGCAAAGCCATTCAACTAATAGATACCTGGGATGGCACACTTGATCCATTTATACAGTCATTCTTTTTGATGGTACTTGGGCCGGATTGCAGAATATACCTGACACCTGCAGATGGGTCTTACTCCATTCACGTGATCAAAAACCCCAATGAACCCGGCAAGGCTTGCAACTTCGTACAGAATGGTATCAAACTCCCCAATGCCAATGGGGGCTCTTTACCCAACTTCCCACGACTCCGTGTCGATGAGGAAAACAAGTGCGATCCTACGATTTCATCAGTATTCGGAGAGATGGTGTACTATCGGCGTGACCTCACTGTCTATCCTAATCCTACGACAGGCATCATCACCATCAAAGTCCCTGAAACTACAGGCCGGGCCCACATCGTAGTTACGGATATCAACGGCAAGGTCTTAAGGCAGCTCGAGATCAATAATAGTGCAATGGAAGAACTCGATATATCATCTATACCCTCAGGACACTACAATATAGAGATATATCCCGTAGATAATAAAGAGCGGATATTCTACGGCCGACAAGTGGTGAAGCTATGAAGTGAGTTATTTTGTTATTTTGACAACAATGCACTGAACAGCATAACCGTTTTCGCTAATGCACATGTCAGTGCTTGCCGATCAGAGGCCGCTTTTTTTGTAGATTCTGATGTAGGCATTTTTCAGATCTGACAATTTGGAGACATTGTAAATGCCATCGTCCGGAGCAGTTTCTGTACTAAGAGCTGCCAAAGCTGTCATTCGCGGTTGGTATACCTCATTGTTCGTATTGAACACGAAAAGGAATGAGACCATCAAAACCAAAACGGCAGCAGCGGATAGAAGCCATAATCTGGTTTGATTTTTTCCGGACCTGTGCTCCGAGAGTCGGCCTTCCAGTCTGCCCCATGCCCCTTCGTTTGGTTGTACACTGTATTCCCGGGATTTTTGTGACAAGCTATTTTTATAGGTGCGTCTCATGATATTCTGTAACTTGTGTTAAACGTTTCTTTTTTTTTAATAAGGTCAGCTATCTTCTTTTTGGCGAGGATAAGCTGGGATTTGGAGGTGTTGATGCTTATGCCGAGCATTTCAGCGATTTCACGGTGCTTGTAATCTTCAAAAACATACAGGTTAAACACCGTTCGGTAGCCCGGAGGCAACAGGTCGAGTACTGACATGATTTCTTCAAACTCCAGGCCCTCTCCGTCTTCCTCTGCTGTATCCGGAATTTCTGTTGCGGGAAGTTCCACCGTCATGTGCAGATTGTTCCTTTTTCTGAGAAACATCAGGCATTCATTTACCATGACCCTTCGCATCCATCCTTCAAAACTACCCTCACCTTTGTACAGGTCTATTTTCGTCAGGATTTTGAAAAAGCCCTCGATAAAAATATCTTCGGCGTCTTCCGGCGACTTAAGATACCTCAGGCAAATGGCATACATCCTGTCCCTGAACATATCATACAAAACCTTTTGCCCTTCAGCTTCCTGATCCCGGCACCGGTTTATGATATGACTAAGATCTGTGTTCACTTTTGATGCGATTCCTGATACAAAGATGCTGTTTTTATCCTGTTTGGTGTGTGGAATTATTTATTTCTTCAAACACAGAAATAAGCAGGATTTTTGTTTAACTTTGTTTGTCAAATTTAGCTAATTAAAATACTCCACACATGAAGAAGATCGTATTGATGATCCATTTGACTTTATTTATGGTCCCTGTTTCTGTTTTACTGTCCCAGGAATACAAGTATGGCAAGGTTTCTACAGAACTGCTTGGGATGAATGTCTGCCCTATGGATTCTACGGCTGATGCCATGGTGACCTATAAATTTGGCCAGGTAAAGGTTGTCTATTTTACAGGAAATTAAACTTTTTTCGGACAATGCTGTGAATGACCTCGGGAAGATTGAAATAGTCTACTATAACCCAAAACATGGCAATGGAAAGGTTAAGCTGGTTACCTTTAAGGGAAAGGTGTACAACCTGGTGGGTGGCAAGGAAACCGAAACCGACATCAAGAGTGAAAATAAATTTGAAACAAGAATAAATAATTATTACGTCAAGCTGAGTGTAGCTGTACCTAACATTGGCAAGAACTCGGTTTTAGAGTATCAGTATGAACTGGAATCCGATTTCATCCGCAATCTCGATGACTGGGATGTACAGGAAAGTTATCCTGTCGTGTACAATGAATTCTACTCGGGGTTGCCGGAGTATTTTAAATATCAGACCAACCTCACCGGAAGTATTATCCCTGTTAAAAATAATGAATCAAATGGTCAGGAAGTTATACCATATAAATACACTACAGGTGGTATAGGACTTCAGCCCAAACATACAGAGCAGGGCTCCATCACTTTAAATTATCTGAACAGGAAGGTGGTTTTTGAAAATATACCTGCCTTCAAGCCTGAGGAATATTGTGATAATCCGGAAGCTGGCAAGGCGAAGATTACCAACCAGCTTGTCATCATCGCGTATCCCAACGAACCCATCAAGGATATGGCCACGAGTTTTGAAAAGCTAAATGCCCACCTGATGGAAGACGAGGATTTTGGAAAAAAGTTCAGAAATAATGATGATGTGGTCAGGCTCCCGGGTCTCGATACAATAGCTGACAGTGCCAAAAAGGCTAAGATGATCTATTCCGAATTTTGTAAAAAATACAAGTGGAACAACAGCCATAATTACTATGTCTTCAGGTCTTTTGCGGAACTAAATAAAGAGGGCAGGGGTGGCGTAGGGGATATCAATCTGCATTATATTGCAGCCCTTAACAATGCAGGCATATTGTCCCACCCCGTTTTGATCAGCCTAAAGGGTAACGGCCGTATCCACCCGGTTTATCCGGACTTTTCACAGTTTAATTATCTGGTCGCAGCTTCTGAGATCAATGGCAAGGTGGTCCTTTCTGACCCTTGCGGAGGTCTTCCTTTCGGTATCCTGGGCCACGAGTGTTTTAACGGTGACGGATGGCTTGTATCTCCTGATGGTGGCAAATGGCAGTCTTTGGCCAATGAAACGACCAGCAAACGGACGGTACAGACCGATATTAACCTGGCGGATGGATTTACACATTACAAGACTCTGATCCATGATACTAATTATTTTGTATATGACCGGGAAGGTGGCGAAAGTGACAATGAGAATACGGGTGACTCTGACAAACTACCGGAGTGGCTCCGGGGTTTTACAGTAGACAGTTTTACGACCATTGAAAAGACAGAATCAGCAACCAGATACAGGCTGTTATGCCGGAAAGCTTTGGATGAGGAAGATGCGTATTATATCGACCCTTTTTTACTAAAGGTCTTTGAAAAAAATCCTTTCGTCAAGGATGTCAGGGCCAATCCGATCAATTTTCCATTTACCAGTGATTACAAGTTTCTCACCAATATCAAAATAC
>JAGVTV010000198.1 GCA_019136675.1 Bacteroidota bacterium | reverse complement strand
GCAATTACCTTCCTCAAAAAAAGGTTTCTGATGGCTGATCTTCTGGTCAATAATGGCTGGACTTGTGGTAAAAAACTGCTTGAGCGGAGGCAAAACCATATCCTGTGTCTGGGAAATAGCTATGATAACATCACAAAAGGGTACAACCGTAATACTCAAAGGAACATAAGAAAGGCCCGTCAGGAAGACTTATCCATTGGCAAAAGCTATAACACTGAGATGTTTGCCGACTTTATGCAGGCCCATGACCCTACAGGTATTATAAATAAGATCAGGACCCAAATGTCCCGAATGGTCGCCAGGTCCATTGAGTTGGGCTGTGGTCATATCGTAGAAGCTAAAAAAGGCCAAACAACGGTTGCTCTGGCTTTTTATATAGAAGACCAAGACCGGATCTACTTTTTACTTTGTGCTTCTGATGCGTCGGGCAAGGAAAACAGGGCCATGTTTCTGCTTATTGACCACATCATCAAATTACATGCAGGAACGGATAAATTTCTGGATTTTACCGGCTCCGATATTCCCGACATAGCCCGTAGAAACGAAGGA
This sequence comes from Bacteroidota bacterium, assembly GCA_019136675.1. GTDB lineage: Bacteria > Bacteroidota > Bacteroidia > Chitinophagales > Saprospiraceae > OLB9. The sequence continues at coordinate 6,244 of JAGVTV010000198.1, read as the reverse complement.
TTCGGGGCTGTTGCCGAAGATCATTTTTACCTAAAACTACACTTATTTACGCGGTTGGAGGCGTCGGATTAGTAGGGATCCACATCAATATTTATCCTGACAGACCTACAAGCCGGCACTGACTGTAATCTGTCCCTCTCGGTCAGCAAAAGTTCCTTTATTTTGGCCACGACAGCCGGATTTTTTTCCATTTTAATGGTCAGAGTCCGTATGTACTGACCCCTCAGACGTTCGATTCCCGGCACGGCAGGGCCTATGAGCCTGCTGCCCAGAGTTTTTCTGAGGTTGTCTGCATAAACCTGTGCTGTATGGCTTACCGTGGCTGCGTTTTTATGAAGCATCTCGATACTAATCATCCTGAAAAAGGGCGGATAGCCGTATTGCTTACGTTCTCTGGATTCCCTGTCATAGAAACGGTCATACAGATGCAACATGGTCTCCACTATGACCGGATGTGACGGCTCATAGGTCTGAATGATTACCCTGCCCTGTCTTTGCCGTCTGCCAGCCCTTCCGGATACCTGTGTCATCAGCTGGAATGCACGCTCATTGGCCCTCAGGTCAGGATACCTCAGGATAGAGTCTGCATTCAGGATGCCGACCAGCGAAATGTTTTCAAAATCCAGTCCCTTGGTTATCATTTGGGTGCCTACCAGAATGTCTATGTTTTTTTCTTCAAAATCCTGCAAAATGCCTTCAAATGCCGCCTTTGTCCTGGCGGTATCAAGATCAAGTCTGCCCACCTTAGCGTCAGGAAAAGTTTCCCTGATAATCTCTTCTATCTTCTCTGTGCCGAAGCCCGTCTCCTGCAGCTCTGTACTGCCGCAGGCCGGACACCTTTCAGGTTTTCGTGTGCGAACACCACAGTAGTGGCACCGCAATTCGCCTAATGCTTTGTGGATGGTAAGGTGTACATCACAATTGTTGCAGCCGGCCTTCCATCCGCACAGGTTGCAGTGGAGCGTGGGTGCATATCCCCGCCGGTTTTGGAATAAAAGAACCTGTTCACCTCCCTCAAGAGCGGTTTTTATGGATGTTATCAGCTCATGGCTCAGTACACCGTTGAATCTCTTGTCCCTGAATTCCGCCCTGAGGTCGACCACAGATATTTTAGGCATCACTGATTCGCCATGCCTGTCGGCCATTGTCACCAAACCGTATTTTCCTGTGACTGCATTGGTGTACGTCTCCAGGCTTGGCGTCGCACTGCCCATGATGATATCTGCTTTCATAAGCTGTGAAAGGAAAACTGCCGCATCTCTGGCATTGTATCTCGGATTTGGATCGTTTTGCTTGAAGGACGGGTCATGCTCCTCATCCACTATGATAAGGCCCAGGTCGTGAAATGGAAGAAAAAGTCCCGACCTGGCTGCGATGACAATTTTTCCTTTAGAAAGCACGGCATTCCACATTTCGACCCTCTCCTGATTGTTCATCCTGCTGTGATACACGAGTACATCCGGCCCGAATACAGCCTTTAGTCTTTGTACCATGTGTGTAGTCAGGGCTATTTCTGGCAACAGGTACAATACCTGTTTGCCTGCCCGGAGGTTTTCCTGGATCAGTTCAGAATATACCCGGGTCTTGCCACTGCCGGTGACACCGTGGATAAGGACAGGTTTTTGTGCTCTAAAATGCTCCCGTATATCAGCTACTGCTGCCTCCTGCTGTGCACTGAGTTTTTGCAGATCTTCTGTGTGGTAATTGCCGTCAGGGTCACTCAGGATGCGGCTCATGACCTTTTTCTCAGTGTAAAATATCCCCTTTTTGACCATAGCCTGAATTACCGCATGGTCCACATGAGCTATTTTGCAAACATCAGATACCGGCAGTGAAATGGTTTTGTACTTCGACAGCTGGACAAACGAAAGGAAGGCACGGGTTTGCTTCTCACTTTTTTCCACCAGTGCTATCGCCTGTGAAAGATGGTCGGGGCTTTCGGCATAAGCAGGAGTAAGCTTCATATAATTTGTGGTACGGGGCTTGAATTTTTCAATGAGCTCCTCTTTTACTGACACCACTTTTTTGTCAATGAGGCTCCGTATGACGGGAAACACGGTTTTTCGGTTCAATATATCCTGTATCTGTCCGATGGTCACCTCATTTTGCATCTGCACGGCTTCTGCTACTAGGTATTCGTCGTCTGTCAGGAAAGCCCCTGTATCTGCATCCAGCGGTACCGATGCCATGATCCTGGTTTCGCTCTCCAGTTTCAGTCCTGACGGCATAGCTACTCCGAGTACTTCTCCCATAGTGCAGCAGTAATATTCGGCCATCCACTGCCAAAACCTGAGCTGCATCTCAGTGACCAGTGCCGTTTCATCCATAATGGCCAATATAGGTTTGGCCTTGTATTCCAGAACGACATCTTCCTGCAGGTCGTATACAATGGCGGAGTACAGCTTATTTTTCAGCGAAACTTCCACCCTCATGCCCCTGGCAATTATTTTGGACATTTCCTCAGGTACCGCATACGTATACAACCTGGGAAGGGCAAGAGGAAAGATCACTGTAGCGTATCTGGGAATCAAATGCAGGTTATTTTATGCAAATGTAGGAAATTGGGTTAATCCCTGTATTTTTTAGCAAGTTCCCACATGACTATGCCGGCACATACTGATACATTAAGGGAGTGTTTCGTGCCAAACTGGGGTATCTCCACACAGGCATCTGAGAGTGCAAGAACACTATTGCTGACACCTTCTACTTCATTGCCAAAAACAACTGCCAGCTTTCCGCCTTGCGGCAAAAGATCAGTCAGTGGTACCGACCTGTCCGTTTGTTCTACGGCTATGACCTGATATCCTGATTCCTTGAGTCGGTGTATGACCTGTTCGATGTCTGCTTCATATTCCCACATTACTGACTCCGTTGCCCCTATTGCTGTCTTGGTGATCTCCCTGTTAGGCGGGACAGCGGTAATGCCGCAAAGCAGAATCTTCTCCACAGCAAAAGCATCAGCCGTCCTGAAAACGGAGCCGACATTCATGGCAGAACGGATATCGTCCAGGACGACAGTAACAGGAATTTTTTTTGCCTGGCGAAAATCTTCCACTGACATCCTGCCGAGTTCGTCGGTACGGAGCTTGCGGATCATTTTATTTTTTTATCCTTAAGGGCAGCTTGTATGAAACTTACAAACAGGGGATGCGGATTTTCGACAGTGCTCTTAAGCTCCGGGTGAAACTGAACACCTGTGAAAAAAGGGTGGTCCCTGAGTTCAACTATCTCCACAAGGCCCGAGTCCGGATTTTTGCCGGTGGCGATCATACCTGCGGCTTCCATTTTTTCCAGATAATGATTGTTAAACTCATACCTGTGCCTGTGACGCTCCGAAAATTCCGTCTTGCCGTAGGCTTTGAAGCTGATGGAGTTTTTAATGACCTTGCAGGCATAGGCTCCCAGTCTCATGGTACCTCCCTTGGCCGTGATCTTTTTCTGGTCAGGCATCAGGTCGATGACAGGATCAGGGGTGGCGGGATTGACTTCCGTTGAGTCTGCATCTTTAATGCCCAGTACATTGCGGCAAAACTCCACCACGGCACACTGCATACCAAGGCAAATTCCGAAAAACGGCACCTTGTTTTCCCTGACATACCGTATCGCCTCGAGCTTACCGGCTATGCCTCTCTCACCAAAACCCGGTGCCACCAGGATACCGTCAAACCCTTCCAGCCTTGATTCCGCCTGGTTTTGTTCGAGGGTTTCGGAGTGTATTGGCACTACTCTGACCTTGCATTCATTGACAGCTCCGGCATGGATAAAGGCCTCATAGATGGACTTGTAGGCATCCTGCAGTTCGTTGTATTTGCCCACCAGGCCGATGGTGACCTCACGGGTCGGATTCTTGAGCTTGCCAAGAAATTCCTTCCAGTGGGTGAGGTCGGGCTCTACGGCCTGCTTAATGCCCAGTTTCTTTAAGACTGTTTTATCAAGGTTTTCCTTGAGCATGAGCAAGGGTACATCATAGATGGTTTCTGCGTCGATGGCTTCGATGACCGACTTTTCATCCACATTGCAAAATAAGGCCAGTTTGGCCCTGAGCTCCCTGGGAAGAGGGTATTCTGTACGACAGACAAGGATATCTGGCTGAATACCGGCCTGTAGCAGCTCCTTGACGGAATGCTGTGTGGGTTTTGTTTTGAGCTCCCTGGCTGCCTTTAGGTAAGGAATGAGGGTCAGGTGGATGGATACACAGTTTTCTTTGCCTAGGGTCCATCTCAGCTGACGGATTGCCTCCAGGTAGGGCAGAGACTCAATGTCACCCACCGTTCCTCCTATTTCAGTAATGATGATGTCAAAATCGCCGCTTTTTTCCAGCAAGGTAGCCCGGCGTTTTATCTCGTCGGTGATATGGGGGATCACCTGTACGGTCTTGCCGAGGAAGGCTCCGGCCCTTTCCATATCTATTACGGTCTGATAAATCCTTCCGGTAGTGACGTTATTAGCCTGTGATGTGGGAATATTGAGAAATCGCTCATAATGCCCCAGGTCAAGGTCTGTCTCCGCACCGTCTTCGGTTACATAACATTCGCCGTGTTCATAGGGATTGAGAGTACCCGGATCCACATTAATGTAAGGGTCAAATTTCTGTATGGTTACTTTGAGACCCCTTGACTGAAGGAGTTTGGCCAGTGACGCCGAAATGATGCCTTTTCCCAACGAGGACGTCACTCCCCCCGTAACAAATATGTATTTTGCCATGATCCGGTTTTTTGAATATGCTACGGGATGCAAAGCTACTGATATTTTCCGTAAGGCTTGCTTTCCTGCCGGATAAAAAGAAATTGTATCTGATTCCTGGCACACTTTTTTAAGCAATGCACAGTTTTTTTTACCTTAAATGTATACCTTTACCATCAGAAAAGTCCGGGTATGTTTTTTACTCAGTCAGAACAGTACGAATCAATTGTAAGGGGTCAGCATGGAAGACCTGACCATTATCCCGAGCCGGAGGATACAGGGTCACTTATGTTTTTTATCCAAAGAAACAAAAATACCAACACGGTCATCTACGAAGCCAATGTTAAATCTGACGGCCTGCTAGACCTCAACGACCCTATCAGGATATCCTGGATCAGTTTTGAGGAAAACGAAAAACAATACACCAAGGAGCTCAACTACATCCAGGAAAAACTCGCCTACGGCTGCAGGACAGAGGTGATTTCCGGAGACCTCATACGTTTCAGATTTGTGGCTTATGACAAGATTGAATTTTTTATGGCCCGGAGGGAAACCGGCAAATTCAAGGTATATCTGGCACATGAAAAATCAAGAATAGAACTTAAGATGATCTATATATATGCCGAAGACCTCGGAGTATTCCCTCTCGTTAAATTTGCCGAATTTTTTGGCACTGATACTGCGACAGGCGACAGGTTTTATAAGAAACTGATATTGGAATAAATCTTTTATACCATTACTTCATACCTTGGTCGTGAAAATTTTCAAAATTCAAATATCAGGAATGACTTACGTATCGTCAGGAAATAAATCAAAAAGCTTTTGGGGCATGTTGGCAGTAATTTTTTTATTGTCAGGTCAGCTGACTGCCCAGGAGGAGCCATTAAAACCTGTGGGAGGGGCAGTGATTGACCCTGGTTTCGGCCTGGGGGCCAATGTACCTGCCGGTGACCTGAGTGCCAGGTACGGATCAAACCTTAACTTTTCAGTCTCACCTTCGCTGATTACGGATAAAAACTGGATTCTTCAGGGAGATTTCATCTATCTGTTTGGCAACAAGGTAAAAGAAGACGTGCTGGCACCCCTGAGGAATACTTCAGGATATATACCCGGTGATGACAGCCAGCTGGCAGATGTGATTTTGCGTCAGAGGGGACTTTATATCGGTGCAGGGGCAGGAAAACTTTTTCCTCTGCGATCCCAAAACAGGTCAGGAATCAAAGCCCTGGTATCCGGAGGCATCCTCCAGCACGGGATCAGGTTTGTGGACGAAAGAAACTCCGTTGCCCAGCTAAGGGTGGGACGAAGCAAAGGCTATGACCGACTCACCAGGGGATTTGCCCTCAAGGAAACCATAGGATATAAACTCATGACCCGAAACGGCAGGATGAACTTTGAGTTGAATTTCGATTTCATTCAGGGGTTTACTTCAGAGGTCAGAGCCTACAATTTTGACACCGGCCTTCCCACGATCAAATCCAGGGTCGACTTGCTTTTTGGTATACGGCTGGTCTGGAATCTGCCATTTTATCTCGGCTCAGAGGAGGTCGTATATTATTAA
>JAGVTV010000136.1 GCA_019136675.1 Bacteroidota bacterium | reverse complement strand
AAACTTAGCCTGAAACTCAAATATTGATAGGCTTTTAAATCTTGCTTCCATTTTTATTGATATATTTGTAGCAAATATAAGCATTTTTTTACATTATTAATATGCCTAATTCAAAAAAGTTTTTAACCCCATGAAAACAATATGTATCTTCTTTCATTTGATTTGTAATTCTAAATACAAAGGTTTCCTGGTTGCCGGATTACTGATTAATTATTTCAATTCATTAACCGCACAACAACCATCCTATGAGAACTGCAATTGCGGAGCCATGGTTGACATCAGGTACTTTTCTATCCAGCATTTTCATAGGATTAACGGTCATAGTGAATTTGATCAAAAAACCCTGAAAAAGAAATTTTGTATCACAGCAGAGTTCACAGATACCATAGAAGTAGTTTCTGATGGGTCTAAATCCAGTGTGTTGGAAGTTTATGGAGAAGGGGGAGGATGCAGTAAACTAAATTTCTTTCCAGAGATCCTGGACTACGATTTTAATCCTGTAGATACAACCGCCACTGAAGAATACGGACAATTAAACACCCTCGCCAGCCAAAAGGGCTTTGGGCTGTATAAATTTGAGCATCCCACAAAAACACCTCCGGATGGCCAGCCCTATGGGTTGTACTATATTCAATTTAAAAACAATAACGGCTTTGTTTTTACTTCGTTTGTTGTAAAATATTACAGACCAGCCGTGGCCATGGTTCATGGTTTATGGAGTGACGGAACAGCGTTTCTAGACATGTGGGATTATTTAAAAAATAGTGGAAATTATGAACCGTTCCAACTCTTAAAAGTAAATTACCGGAGTTCAAATGATGAATTTTTTTCTTCCAATTCAAAGGTTGTTCCTGATGCGATTAAATCACTTATCTCTACTACCCCTTCTGCGGGCAAAGTGGATGTGGTTTGCCACTCAATGGGCGGCGTCCTCACCAGACTATACCTTAAGAATCCATTATTTACCTCCAACAAGGATATCCGAAGGGTAATTACTTGCAACACACCCCACGCCGGCTCACAGATGGCAAACTGGCTGCTGGACCCCACACAGTATGGCACCACCGTAGCAGATGCATTGGGGAAGGCCGGAATGAACTGTTATAAAGGTGCTGTATCGGACCTGAGAGTCGGCTACCCTACTATCAATGGCGTTGCCTATGGAAGCATCAACGGAGAAGTCGAAGTACATGCCATCGTTACTGAGCAAACATTAGGCAATATTATCTTCAGTACCTCAGCAAGTTACATGGGCTTGTTTAACTTTTATGCATCCCTGGCTTTATGGGGTTGCGGAAGCCTTTTTCTGGAGGATATTTTTAACAGCCCAAACCATGACTTTATCGTAGCCTCACAAAGCCAAAAAGGAGGGTTACCCACCACTAACACCACCACTTACAACAGCCAGGAGCATATGGGTTCAGTAGCCAATCCGCAGGTTATGACCCGGGTGCAGTATCTTTTAAACCAACCTCCGGGTGCACCGGTGTTTGCTGATTCATATTCCGGATTTGCCCTGACTTATAATGTAAACGTGCCCTGTGCCCCATTTACAGACCATGAGACTAACAAACGGAGTAACATGACCCCAAGCCTTGAGATAACCTCTCCCTCATTTAATTCCAGTATTCCCGGAGGGTCCACGATGAACCTCACGTATACAGCAAGTGAGATAGATTCTGTAATGTGCTTTATCCGGGTAAAAAATGATACTGTTCTAACCATATCCAATTCCGGAGCAGCAGGGTCATTAAATATCCCAATTCCATCTTATTTATTCGGAAAGAAAAAAGTGGTTTTGATTGGTGTAAATACCCAAAATAGGATTGTGGCGTCTGATTCAATTACAATAAATTTTACCACCTCAGCCTCTTTGACTGGTATTATTATGGACCCACCGCGTTTTCACATGCTGGTACATGACACTATGGGATATACGATTTACGGACAATACAGTGATGGCATCAAAAGGATTCTTTCAGGAGACATGTTACAGTTTGAATTTAAACAAATGAAGGCTTCCATTACAGGCGGAGACAGGATTACACTTAACAACTTTGGGTATGATACACTGGTAATAAAACAAGGCTCAATAGTGAGTAATCCAGTATTTATTCGCCCTATCGGCCATTCATATCCCGTTGGATGTCATATTGTCACCACAACATCGGATGATGGACCAGGTTCTCTCCGACAAGCTTTGGAATGTGTTTCACCAATGGATACGATCTTCTTTTCTGCAGCTATAGCCGGTGATACAATAGACCTTACTGCTCTTAAGGTATTTTATATTGACAAAAATGTAGTGCTGTTAAACAACAATGCTCAGCCGGTTATCATTCGTTCGCCTGCTGATTATGTCATGACGGTTACTGCAGAGTCTGTGGTGCAAATGAAAAATATTCATATTCAATCCTATGGCGAAGAAAAAGTGTGCCTGATGAATTTTGGTAATATTACTGTCGAAAATTCAGAATTTTTTACCGTTAACCAGGATAAAGCCAGGATAAATAACGAAGGCATGGGTAAAATTAATTTCAAAGGAACAAGCAGGGTCAGGTGACCGATTTTTCTTTCATGCAGTCGTTTAAATGGATCCCGAGTGTCCTATTCCTAAAGCAATAACAGGATTAAAAGCTGAGCCATAAGTATCCTTGCTATGGTTACCAATGGATATACAGTAGCATAGGTAAGTGTGGGAATTTCCGATTTAAAATAAGCGTTGCTAAACGAAAGGGCAGCCGGGTCAGTGTAAGTGCCACTCATGAGGCCCACCAGTTGCAGAAAATTTATTTTCATAATATACCGGCCTGTAAGAACCATAAAAAGCAGAGGTATAACAGTAATCATACTGCCGAAAAAAATCCAGGTCCATCCATTAAATTTTACAAAATTTTCATAAAATCCGTGGCCTGCATGTATTCCCACCGAAGCAAAAAACAAGCAGATGCCCAGATCCTTCATAAACATGACAGCCCCATGATTAATATAAGTATGAATCATGCCTATACCTCCATACCGGCTCAGCAGGAGAGCCACCAAAAGCGGGCCTGCTGCAAAACCCAGCCTTACGGGTACTGGAAATGAGGGTATAAAAATTGGAATGGAACCTACAAGCACACCCAGGATCAGCCCGCCAAAAAGTGAAAGGAAATCGGGCTCCATCAGTTTTTTCTCAGAATTACCTATTAGCTTTTCTGCTTGCTCGATAGACCATTTGTTGCCTACTACCCTTATCTTGTCACCAAAAAAAAGCTCCAGATTTGGGCTCGCCACTAACTCCATTCCGGATCTGAAGACACGAGTCGCCTTCAGGTCATATCGGTTATAGAGGTCGAGCTCGGAGAGTGTCTTATGCACAGTATCCTTGCGGGTTACTATCAGGGTGCGGGACTGAATTTCGTCTTCAGCTTCAACCATAGTATCGGACGACTCCCGGCCCAGGTAGCTTAAGACTTTTTCTACATGGTCGGGAAGGCCCACCACCATTAGCACATCCCTCTCATTAATTACTGTTTCATCCACCGGCGAAAAAACGTGCGACGAGCCACTGTGTTTGATTCTTGAAAATATGACATATCCCTGACCAAACAGTTTATGGATTTCTCCGATTGTTTTGCCTATCGCTTCAGGTTTTAGCACCCGGCATTTGCGGTGTACAGGCAAAACCGTCCGGTTTTTAAATTTTTCTTCGTATGCCTTGTTTTCCGCTTCGATATCTATTCTGAATATCCGTTTTAACAAAACAATCATCAATATAACCCCCAGAACACCTGCAGGGTAAGTAATCGCATAGGCTATGGCAGGATCCGAAAAAGTACGTTCGCTGTAATGCCCCTGCAGCTCGACCAATACCGACTTTGCTGCTCCCAGTCCGGGAGTATTTGTCACTGCCCCCGACATCATACCTACTGAATTTTCTATCGACTGGCCCGTCAGGACATACAACAGATACGTCATCAAACCTCCAAGTGCCACTGTGGCAAGGCTCAGAACATTGAACTTCAATCCTTCTTTTTTCAGGGCTGAGAAAAAAGACGGACCGGCCTGGACTCCCAGACTGTAAACAAATAGCACAAGCCCAAATTCCCTGAGAAACCTGAGCGTATTTTCCTCCAATGCATAACCCAAATGTCCCAGCAGCAAGCCTGTAAACATCACTGCGGATACTCCCAGCGACACCCTTTTAAATTTGACGCGGCCTATAAAGACACCCAAGGATATGGCCAGCATTAAAACTATGAGGGATTGGGCAACATCCGGTGATGCGGCAGGGGTAAGCAGGTCTATGATACTTCTCAGCATGGGACAAAGGTAGACAAATGCCCTAACCCAATTATACCAGCCAAACCAGAAATTATTTCCAAAATAAAACTTACTTTTGATTTTCCTGCATCATTAACCTTAAATTTGATCCAATCCTGCTCCTAATGCCACCATAATTTTCCGGAAATATGCCACAAAACTTAAAACCAGTAACCATTATATCATTGGTCAATGGATTTGCTCTTCTTGGCCTGACAGGGGCAGAATATATCGGAATCTTAAGTTTTGAAATGCCGTTATCCTATGCATGGCATAAGTTGCTGCATGTTTCAGGTGTTATTATGTGCGTAGGAAATATGATCGCAGGGCCTGTTTGGTTTAGCTACGCCTATTACTCAAAAGATGTGAAGCTTCTGAAATTTGCCGGGAAATTGCTGCAGTTAACGGATCTTTGGATTACCATACCTGGCATGACTATTACCGTAATCAATGGATTGTACCTCTCCTCTGTTTATGGCGGGACCAAAAATCAGTCTTGGCTATACTACTCCATCCTACTGCTTATACTTATGTGGATTATAACTCTTCCACTAATCTATTTACAGGAAAAAATGTACAGATTAATCGATGAAAACCCTGTCGATCAAAAAAAAATAGACAAACATATTATTGTTTGGAGTATTACAGGAGTAGCGGTTATGATTCCGGTTTGTATCATTTTTTACCTGATGGTATTTAAAACTGTCTGAATAAAAACCTTCGATAAAGTCGCAAACCTCCGGCTCGTTGTAATACAAAGTAAAAATAATCAAACCAACGACTGTTCCGGTGGAGATTATAAGATAACTGACTTTCCGCCAGTGGCTTTTTGAATGATACAAATAACAATTCACTTTTCATGTAGCCGCCAAGCTCATTTGGTATAAGCTTAATTCAAGACAACAGATCTGCCGGGAAAAACTTTTAGGCCCCCTAATATTATTTTGTTTTCAGTTAAAATGAAGTATAGTAAAATATTTTATTGTGCAGATTTAAATCTCTTTGAATTTATATGCTGATTTAAATTGTTAACAAATTTTTATTCACTTATTTCACCTAAATCTCTTAACTTTGTCGCGTCATACCCTTTGATTTACATTTAGTTGTAGTTTCCATTATTAATTTACTAATTTAACAAAAAAAGAATGAAAAGATTTTTTCTGGGCTTTTGCCTTGCCTTTGGATTGTTTTCCTGTACTGATTCCACTACCACTGAGGATCAATCCTTAAACGCCGTTCAGGAAAGAAGATGTTACTCTCACGAGCACCTGGAAGATCAGATGGCTTTGGATCCGACCTTACGTGTAAAGATGGCCGAAATTGAAAGATTTACCGAAGATTTCATCAGGTCAGGTAACCGGACACTTTTGGCAGACGGCACATTACAAATACCTGTTGTGGTAAATGTGTTGTACAAAACAGCTGCTCAAAACATCTCGGCAGCTCAGATTCAATCACAGATCGATGTGTTGAATGCTGATTTTAGTGCCACCAATGCTGATTACAACAATACTCCTTCTATATTCCAAAATGTTAGATCCGGTAATTGCGGTATTACATTCTCTTTGCAGAATGTGGTCAGAAAGAGCACCAACAAAACCAGCTGGAGTACAAATGATGCCATGAAAAAATCATCTCAGGGCGGCATCAGTCCCACCTCACCCACCAATACACTCAATATCTGGGTCTGTAACATGGGTAATGGCATACTTGGTTATGCTCAGTTTCCGGGAGGAGCCTCTGCAACAGATGGTGTGGTAATCGATGATAATGCCTTTGGTAGCACGGGCACTGTTTCAGCACCCTACAACCTTGGACGCACTGCAACTCACGAAGTAGGTCACTGGCTCAATCTAAGGCACATATGGGGCGATGCTACCTGCGGCAACGACCAGGTATCTGACACGCCACTGCACAATACTGCCAACTACGGATGTCCTACCTACCCGCATGCCTCCACTTGTACAGGTGCACCAGTCGAAATGACCATGAATTATATGGATTATACCAATGATGCCTGTATGTATATGTTTTCTGCAGGTCAGAAGGCAAGAATGCAGGCAACCTATGCTGTAGGCGGGCCAAGAGCAAGCTTTAGATAAAATTTAAAAAAAGCACTGCTGTGAAATTATTCCGGCAGTGCTTTTTTCTTTTAAAAGACTACAAACCGTACCTTTGCCCGACATTTTTTAAATCTTTAGCCATGAGAGTCTTATATCTGTTTAGCTTGACAATGTTTCTGCTGCCTTTGGCAGGAGTTTCCCAGCAGAAGATTTCTATCGACAGCCTGGCAGCCTACATTGGCCAGGAAGTTACTGTATGCTCAAATGTGGCCGGGATACATACCTCAGAGGGCGATAAGCCTGTCACTTACCTAAACCTGGGCGCCGCCTTTCCAAACCAAAAAATGTCTGTGGTTATATTTCAGAAGACTGTCAGCCGCATGACAACCAATCCTGCTGAATTTTTTAAGAATAAAGACCTGTGCATCACCGGCACGCT
>JAGVTV010000019.1 GCA_019136675.1 Bacteroidota bacterium | reverse complement strand
AGAGCTTTTCTTTTAATGCAACAGTCAAATCCCAATGAGTATTTACTTCTTTTATGTATTCCGGTGTACCCGGTATAATGATTCATTTTTTTTGCTGAACAATATTCAAGTTGGGCTGGTAATTTGGGGTTATTTCATTTGGAACACAGTAATAATAAAGACCAAATACCATAACCCAACTCTCCTATTGCTCATTCCGTAAACCTAAAAAGAAAAGAGAATTTTACCGCGACGTATTCTTTAACACATCCCACTATTTTTTCAGGAGTATGGCTGTAGTAACTTAATTCCTGCTGCCATACTCCAAACCAAGACTCATTTAATGTACTTACCTCTGCACCTGGATGAACCTGAGATTTTGGGTGTCCGGTAAAGGCACATCTGTTCCTTGCCTGACATCCAAAATCTCCTCATTCACCTTTTATTTCCTTTAACTCAATCTCCTTTTTGCTTGTCACTTTTGACATTACAAAGATGGGGACATTAGAATTTGTGTACATCGCTGTAAACACCCATTTTAATTTTAGGGGTTTACCCGAAGTTTTATGGATAAAATCATTGTAACTTTGTATGCAGTTTGAGCTAATAATCAAAAACTTTAATATTACATAATGATAAATATATTGATTGCTGATGACCACACCATGTTTGTCGACGGCATGGAGTCTATCCTCAAATCAGAAGCTGATCTTTTTGTAGCAGGCAGAAGTTATGATGGTCCTTCCGTCATTGAATTTCTTAAAAACAACAAAGTAAACATAGTTTTGCTGGATGTCAACTTGCCGGGTATGAGCGGCATTGATGTATGCAAAGAAATTTCTGCGAATTTTCCGGAGGTACGTGTGCTGGCCATTTCAATGTTTAATGAAGAAAGTTTTGTTTCTGAAATACTAAACAATGGTGCAAAAGGATATATCTTAAAAAATACAGGAAGAGAAGAGTTGCTCAAGGCCATCCGAACTGTTGCCACCGGTGAATCTTATTTTTCAAATGAAGTAACAGAGACTATCATGAAAAGCCTGATGAACCAACGTAAGGCTTCATCCAAGGCCGCTGCTTTTTTTCCAAAACTATCCCGCAGGGAAAAAGAAGTACTCAAACTTATAGCTCAGGAATTCACCACTCAGGAAATCGCTGACTCCCTGTACATTAGCCTCAAGACAGTAGAATCACACCGTGCCAGTCTTCTTTCCAAGCTTAACGCACGCAACAGTGTTGGGCTTGTGAGGATAGCATTGGAAAACAACCTTCTCGATTAAACTTGTCTGACCATTCTGCTTATTATATAAACCGGTTAGCCCATCTTTTTTTTCATATAAACGGAATATGGATTGACCATTTAGATTGTGTCGACAAGAAGATGGACGGTCAAATCTATTTCCGTTTAGTATATATTCACAATACCTGTCAGCATCAGTGCATTTTGCTGCCTTGAGGGAAAAATCCTCCATTTAGTGTTTTTTCGTTTATGGGCCACAAACCTTCCGATAGAATATCCTAATGCTGCCCCTGCCATCACATCAGAAAGCCAGTGTGCCCCTTCTGTCACCCTTGCGAGCCCCGATCCTGCTGCAATGGTATAGCAGATGACAGGTACAATTGGTTTGTTCCTGTACTGTGTTGCAATGACTGTCGCGACACTCCAGACAGAAATGGTATGTCCGGAAACAAAAGAAGTGTATTTGTCTTTGGGCCCTCCGTCAAATACCTTTAGAGAGGCCGGAAAGCCGTGCCAACCGGAGTCATTAGCATCATACCTCGGCCGTTGTCTGCCCGACAACAACTTGATACCCTGGCCTATGATCGCTGCATGCATCAGTGATTGTAAACTAAGCACTCCGGTTTGTTTTGCCTTCTGGTCTCCAAATGCAAGTCCGCCGATGTAAAAGGCTGCACTTGTACCAAGTACGGTCAGATCCTCGCCTCCGTGGTTAAATACCGGGCTCAGGGTACGTACCCACGAATGTGAGGTTTTGTACTCCCTCACGGAACTGAATATCTTTTCGTCATAGGCTATAGTAGTAAGTGTAACCGCCGCCGCCGGTATCCAGAACTTAAGGCTTTTTTTGCTCATATGCAGCGGCGAAGTCCATACCCGGAAGTGGTCAGCGGCAAATCCTGTCAGAAAACCGGCGGTATCATAAACAGTCGTATCTGTGCCGATAAGGATAATGTCTCCCGATACCCTTTTATCATGTCCTGCCAGCAAAATCACCGGAAATAAAAATGCCAGTAACACCCCACTAAATTTAAATCTGACGCAACTTTCCAATTCTCTATTTAATTAAAAGTTCTGCCGAAGAATCTGCCTTGCCGGCAACTAGCCTGAGCTTGTATTTGCCTGGCAATAGATAATAGAATCCGTCATCTGCCCGGACAGGATCGCCGTTGGACTTAACCCACTCCGTAGTGCCGGACCATTTTATAAAGTCACTCTCTTTCTCCTTGCTTACCTTTATGTCAAGAATGTAGGTGGCAAGTCCTCTTTTGAGATCGGTTTTCACGGATTTGACCAGGACCTTGTCTGCCGTCCAGATTTCAAGTGTGCCTGTACTTTCCTGTTTAGAATATACCTCATACTCAAGTTCTGAAGCTACAGGTTTTGTAAAAACATTGCGAATGGCTCCCCAGGATGGGTTATGGCGGAGGCCTTTATTTCCAAATACGATGAGTTCCTTGTCAATGCCTGATTTCAGTTCCGGAAGATTTTCCACATTGATCTTATAGATTGACCTGCCGTGGGTACCGACAAGCAGATGCCTTGCCTTGGGCTGGACCGTCAGATCATGAACCGGGACAGAGGGCATCACGGATGATATGGCCTGAAAATTAAGCCCCTTGTCCAGGCTTACATATGTTCCGTGATCTGTGCCTACATAAAGAATATCAGCATCAGCAGGATCTTCTTTGACCACATTG
The DNA here is from genome assembly GCA_019136675.1 of Bacteroidota bacterium. Lineage (GTDB taxonomy): Bacteria > Bacteroidota > Bacteroidia > Chitinophagales > Saprospiraceae > OLB9. The sequence goes on along the minus strand of JAGVTV010000019.1, from coordinate 3,920 downwards.
ACCGGTTCACCAGGCAAACCATCCGAAAGGTCTGTCCATGTTTTACCATAGTCATTGCTTGTGTACAGGTATGGCCTGAAGTGGTCGTTTCGATAACCATTGAGGCTGATATACACAGTACCTTCATCAAATGCTGATGCCTGAACTCTTGACACCCAAAGTCCCTTGGGTAGCCCTTCCGAAATATTCTGCCAGCTAACACCGCCATCCCGTGTGATGTGGACTAATCCATCGTCCGTCCCTGTGTATATCAATCCGAATTTAAGTTTAGATTCGTCTATGGTCGTAATCGTTCCGTAGGGCACGTTGCCTTCCATTCCTCCGGATGTCAGGTCATTTGAAATTTCCGTAAAATCCTTGCCCTGATTCATAGATCTTAGTAAAATGTTTGCTCCCATATAAAGTATGTCTTGATTGTGAGCCGACAGCAGTATGGGGGTTTGCCAGTTCCATCGGTAGGGCTTTTTTCCTAGGTCGTGTTTGGGGGTTATGTATGTTCGGTCCTTTTTTTGCCTGTTGATTCTGAAATAATTTCCAAACTGGAATCCTGCGTAAATGGTTGAATTGTCTCTGTTGTCGATCTGCACCTGCATCCCGTCACCGCCCAGTATCATTTTGTAAGGATATTCACCTGTTGAGTGCCATGATGTGGTATTCCTGAAAGTATGGGCTCCCATCCATACTCCATTGTCCTGCGTACCACCATAAACATTGTAGGGTTCATTCAGATCCGTATTGATATAGTAAAACTGACCGACCTCAGGATGGGTACATTTAAACCAGTTTTCGCCATCGTCATAGCTAATGTTTACTCCTCCGTCATTACCGAGGATGATATGTCCCTGTTTGCGGGGATTAATCCAAAGTGCGTGATGGTCACCATGTACGTTTTCGGCATCCAGGTTTTTCCATGTTTTGCCACCATCATCGGATGTCAGCACAGGTACCCCAAAAATATAGAGTTTGTCCGGATTGCCGGGAGCCACCCTTATCTGCCCAAAATAATAGCCGTAGGTAAAATAAACATCATCGAGATAGGATTTGTGTGTTTTAACCCATGAATGGCCCATATCTTTGGAGAGATAAACTTCTGCACCGGTGACAGGTGTTTCAAACAGGGCCGTATTGGCATTGTCGCCGTAAGTTGCTATGTCCTTAGGGGTCACCTTGCCCTCCTTCACCATTTTCATGACCTTTTTTGCAGTATATTTTTCAGGAAAATCATTGTGTTCAAAGTACTTTTTTATTTCGTCTTCAGGCTGTTTCAAAAATTCCTCTGCGGACATCTTAAGCAATACTTCCTTGGTCAGGCCCCTGGCAGTTTTTTTATCTTCTGTCTTTGGCCTCCTGAAGTTATTGTCTACGATGGCGTAAAGAAATTCGGCATTATTTCTGGTCGTCAAGGCAAGACCGATTCTTCCACAGCCTTCACCATTTACAAAACCGGAGCCATCCCCTGTTATTTTTGTCCAGCTCTTGCCTCCATCGGTACTTTTATGGATTCCACTCCCTGAGCCAGACTCCTTAAAGTTCCATGCCTTGCGGCTACGCTGCCATGCGGCGGCATACAGGACTGACGGGTTATCAGGATGAATGATAATGTCTGAAGCACCCGTGTCATCATTGACAAACAATGTCCTGGACCATGTTTGACCGCCGTCAGTGGTCATAAAAACACCTCTTTCAGGGTTTGACGAGTAAAGGTGACCCATTGCAGCCACCCAAACCGTGCCGGGATCTGATGGGTGCAAAACGATCTTTGAAATATGGTGCGTCTCCTCCAGTCCCAGATGTGACCAGGTTTTACCCTTGTCAGTACTTTTGTACACACCATTGCCGGCATAGGAAGAGCGGCTTGAATTCTGCTCCCCTGATCCGAGGTAAATGGTCCCCGAAGTCCAGTGCACGGCAATATCCCCGATCGTGATGACAGACTCATTCTGGAAAAGAGGGGTAAAAGTCAGGCCGTTATTTTTGGTATGCCAAAGCCCACCGGTTGCGTAGGCCACATAAAATTCCGTTGGGTCATCGGGATTCACTTCGAGGTCTGTGACCCGGCCGTTAAATATGGTAGGACCAATATTTTCACTTTTGACGTGGGCAAATAACGAATTTTCAAACATCATTTTTCTGTCAGCAGCCGTAGATCTTTGGCTGGCCGGTGAGGTCGCTACCTGTTGTGAATAAACTGTACTCGAAAAGATGATTGCAACCATTGCCGTTAACAGGCTTTTTATGTCAATTGAAAACATTGGGGAGTATTTTAATAATTATTCAGAAAAAATGCTGCGGTAAATTTCACCCAATATCTGATAAAATTTGTTTTTAAGTCCCTGAAAAACAAAAATTCCCGAAAAAGTTTTTTGATTTATAAACTATATGCTTTTCTTTGCATCGTAAATAACGCACAAAATGCAATTTCTTAATACAAATTGGTGGTGGCAGCTGCATTTCCCGACAGGAATCAGGTAGACCTCTATTTGTATAAACTAAAGATAAAAAAGCGGCTTATCAGATTCCTGGTAGGCCGCTTTTCTTTTTAACCAAATTTTGTTTTCATACATCAAAAATATATGCAGTAATGCTTCGAGTCACAACCCACACCATCAAACTGCTGTCTGACCTGACAACTCCGGTGAGCGTTTTCCTCAAACTAAGAGAACATTTTCCTGAAATCCTCCTGCTCGAGAGCTCAGATTACTCCAGCCGGGAAGATAGCCAGTCGTTCATATGCTGTGCCCCTCTCCTAACCTTAACCGGAGACGAAAGTGGCTATACCTTTGAAAACCATACAACCAATACCAAAACTGTAGATTTTGCCGATGATGCAGTAAGTGCTGTGGAAAATGTGCTTTCCCAAATAAAAACCTTGTCCACCACGGATGCTGAAAACAGGTTTAGCGGCATCTTTGGATACACGGGATTTGATACTGTAGGCGAATTTGAAAATCTGGTCTTTAATAAAGAAAAATCAGGATACGGAATTCCGACATTGCGTTACGATTTCTTCAGATACATTGTGGTTTTTGATCATTTTTTTGAAGAACTGCATTTGGTGGAACATTGTCCGGAAGGAGAAGAAGCGTCGCCGGGTCGCATATTGAGTATTATCAGCAGGCAGGACCACCAGACCCACGGTTTCAGTATCACAGGCGAGGAGGAGCAGAACATGTCCGCAGACCATTACATGGACCTCGTGAACCAGGCAAAATCCCACTGTGCCAGGGGGGATGTCTTTCAGATGGTATTGTCACGGCGGTTTTCCAGACCTTTTAAAGGTGATGAGTTTAATGTTTACAGGGCATTGAGATCCGTCAATCCCAGCCCGTACCTCTTTTATTTTGACTATAGTGACTTCAGGATATTTGGGTCATCTCCGGAAGCCCAGATGGTGGTAAGTGCTGACCACGCCGAGATCCACCCCATAGCCGGTACTTTCAGGAGGACGGGAGATGACAGACAGGACCAGCTCTTGGCGGACAAGCTGCTCGATGACCCCAAAGAAAATGCCGAACACATCATGCTCGTCGATCTGGCAAGAAATGACCTCAGTAAAAATTGCCGGGAAGTCAAGGTGGCAAGCTACAGGGAAGTTCAGTTTTTCAGCCATGTGATCCACCTCGTATCCAGAGTCACGGGCAAACTTAAAGAAGGTGTTGCCGCTTACCGAGTATTTGCAGATACCTTTCCGGCAGGCACGCTATCAGGTGCCCCCAAACACAAGGCCCTCCAGCTGATAGACCGCCTGGAACCCACCAGAAGATCATTTTACGGCGGGGGTATAGGCATGATCCACCTCAACGGCAACCTTAACCATGCCATCATCATCCGGTCATTCCTAAGCAAAAACCAGCGTCTGTACTACCAGGCCGGGGCAGGAATCGTAATAGACAGTGTACCCCAAAACGAACTGCAGGAGG
>JAGVTV010000244.1 GCA_019136675.1 Bacteroidota bacterium | reverse complement strand
GTTGACCTTCGCCCAGATTTTCGCCGGCAACCATCCAGTTATATCCTGCTTTTTCGAGACGCTGTCCTATATTGAGCCCGTCATGGGAATAATGAGCAAAAAAATTGTTGTTGTACATATCTTTGGCCTGTGAGAGAGCACTTGTAAACAGTTTTTCATTCCATTTGACAGGAGGTACCGGATCCATGTAGCGTCTGCCACAATAACACCCTTTAGTCCTGATGTCGTTTACCGCATCAATCATCTTGTTTTTTTCGTCCGCATCCGGATAGGATATGACAAGGGGTGCCATTCCTAAAAATAATATCAGTGCCAGAAGCTTCATATATACTTTTTACCTTTCGATAATATTACCTACCAACGCCGGTCGGTAGTTTTTGTTATAAATTATGGACAATTTTAACTTTGATTTAATCATTCTATAAGTAAGCTGCTCCAAATACACCTGCCGAATCACCCAATTTGGGCCTGTAAAACCTGGTATCAAGCCTGTGATTAAATACGTGCTTCTTCACCTCCTCTACACCATGCGTATACAGTTCTTCAATATTGCCCACTCCGCCGCCTATGACTATGGCATCCGGATCAACAATGTTAATCACTACCGAAATCGCCTTGCCAAAAAAAGTAAAAAGCCTCTCCATCGTCGCGGTGGCGTGCGGATCTGACTGAGCACGAAAATCACCGACAATGTCCTTCAGATGCCTGTGGTTTCCACTGACAGAGTAATAATATTTTTCCAGAGCAGGCCCCGATATAACCGTTTCGACACAACCTGTTTTTCCGCAGTAACATTGTCCGCCTGAATCATCCAGGTAATTATGCCCCCATTCGCCGCCGATGCCCTGTCTGCCGCCTATGACCTTACCGTCGACCACGAGACCCCCGCCTACACCTGTACCCATTATGACACCAAACACTACCCCGGCTTCAGGCATTTCGTCCCTGATGACTCCCATCCGGGTCTCAGCTACAGCAAAACAATTGGCGTCATTGCTGAGTCTGAAAGTCAGGCCGGTGGCTGATTCAATGTCGGCCTTAAGATTTTTACCGTTTAGTGAGGTGGAGTTGCAATTTTTCATTACATTAATAATGGGGTCCATCGTACCGGGAGTACCCATGCCGATAACCTCAGGTGTCAGGCCTGTTTCTGTCCTAAGCTGACCAATAAGCAGGTTGATCTGACTCAGGACGTGGTCGTACCCCTTTTCGCCTTCCGTAGGTACACGTTTTCTGGCCAGGATACTGTTGGTAACAGGATCAAGCACGATGCCCTCAATCTTGGTGCCTCCCAGGTCAATACCCCAAAGTGCCATACTATGGTTTTTATTAGCCCAAAAATATAAAAAACAACGGATAAATCAATATACTACATGGAATATGGATTGACCATTTAGATTGTGTCGACAAAAAGGCTAATATCAAGTCGGAAAACACAGACGGAGTGGGTACTCCGGCGAGACTTTCCAACGATGAGATTTGGCTTTTTGACAACAAGATGGACGGTCAAATCTATTTCCGTTTAGTATAATATTCAAATAATGAGCAATTATTCGGGATTTTGTATTCAAAACTTACCCTGCCGGATTTATGTTAAAACTTTTCTGATTGGAAGTATGTTAAATTCACAATATATAAAAACAAAAAATGGTCAATATCAAGGAAGTCATCATCGGATCGGGCATAGGTAAAATCAGGTTTGGGATGACTAAAAAAGAGGTGCAGAACCTGGCGGGAAAGCCGGACGAAACCGAACTCCTGCCCGGACTGGAGGAAGACCCCGGTGACGACCTTGAAGTCTGGCACTACGATGAGCATGAATTTTCACTGGTTTTTGACGCAGATTATGACTGGAGGCTGGTATCCATATCGGTAAGCGACCCGTATTTCCACTTCTTTGGCCAGTCTGTGGTCGGCATGAGAAGGGAAGACGCCCTGAAGTTTCTGGCTGACCAAAACATAGAAACCAGTAGCTTTGAGGATGTTTCTGACGAGGACAGCAGTGACCTGCAAAAACTTGAATCTGATGAATCCGGTCTCATCGTGTGGTTTGAGGATGGTTTTGTCACAGAGCTCCAGATATTTCCCGATGTCGAAGACGACGGTGAAACCTACAAGTGGCCCGAATAGGCCATCATTTCTTTCCGGTATAAACACTGATCAACCTCATCCCCTCGAGGGTGAGCATCTTGTCTGTAATATCAAAAACCGTTGACAGTGGCTCCAGGACAGATGAAAGACCTCCTGTGGCCACCACTTTCAGGTCGGTTTGCATCTCCAACCTTATCCTGCTGACAAGTTCTTTTACCAGGCCCACGTACCCCCACATGACCCCGGATTGTATGGCGGTGATGGTATCCTGTCCTATGGCAGATAAAGGCATATCGAGAGGTACTGTGGGCAGCAGGGCAGTATTGTCTGACAACGAGCCTATGGCTGTTTTAAGACCCGGAGCTATGGTGACCCCTCTGATGCCACCTTCCCTCGTAACTACAGTAAAGGTAAGAGCCGTACCAAAGTCCACTATGACGGCATCTGTTTTGTATTTTTTGACGACAGCATAGGCATTGGACACAAGGTCAGACCCGATCTCATACGGCCGGGGTACCGGCATGTCAAGGTTTTTCATTACGTCAGGAGATATACGCAGAGGCTCATAGCCGGTGACATAACGGACAGCATCTGTGATGACATCGTTAAGATCCGGCACCACACTGCTTATGACCGTGTTGTTTACCTCAGAATAAGCGACACCCCACTCCAGCAGGATATTTCTCAGGGCTGTCTCATAAAAAAAGGGGGGCTGCACCTCTTTGGTCTCATACCTGAATGTATTGGTCCACGCTTCGTTTTTGTACAGGGCAATCACAATGTTTGTATTGCCTATGTCTATTGCCAGTGTCATGCTGTTATTTGAAAAACAAAAGTAAAAATTTATCCTGCAGCCTGTTTTTTTGCAAGTTGGTTTAATTGTTTATAAATGACTTCACCGGAAGTTTGCCACGAATACATACCGCACCTGACGTAACCACGAGTTATCAGCTCTTCACGGAGACCCGGGTCACCTGCTATCCTCTCCATAGCTTCTGCCAATTGGCCTATATTGTGCGGATCTGCCAGCAGAGCAGCATTGCCGGCCACTTCAGGCATGGAAGTGACAGAGGATGTGATGACCGGTGTACCCAGTGACATGGCTTCAAGAATCGGTATGCCAAAACCTTCAAACAGTGACACATACGTGACGCACAGAGCACCCTTGATGAGGGCTGTTTTTTCTGATTCTGTCACAGGACCTGCGTAGGTCACATCCGGATTTCCGAGAATGGCATTTCGGATCTCAGCAGTCTTCCAGGCCATCCGCCCGGCCAGTACGAGACGATACCTCCTATTGTTTCTGTCGTTAAACTGCGAAAAAGCCCTCACAAGATGTACTATGTTTTTTCTGGGCTGCAATGCTCCGACATACAGGAAATACGGTTTGCCGTAAACTGCACCTTCTTGCCCTCCTGGTCTGATGTCGGTCTTTACTGCATTGCCTGCCACATTAATCTTCTCAGGCAGTACTCCGAATTGATGGGACAGGTCGTTTTTTACATATTCTGACACTGTGATCAGACTGTCTGCCCTGCGGATGTATGCGGGAACATATTTCCTGAAGTAACCCAATGAAGTATCCGGCACATGCTCCGGGTAATGAAGGTAAGCCAGGTCGTGGATCACCATCACGGTTGGCACCTTACTGCGGAGACTCAGGTAAGCTTCGCCAGAATAAAATACATCGATTTTGTACCATCGGAAATAAAGGGGCAAGGCTATTTCAAACCACCAGTACCACAAAACCGGATGCCGGGCGTGCCAGGGAACAACCACACATCTGACATTGGGCGGAAAGCCAAATTCTATGCCTGTGGACCTGTCAAAAAACATAAAGAAAGTATCCTCAGGGTGGGCGGCGGCCATGGCACAGGTGGTCTCATATATATACCTGCTTATACCTTCCATTTTGTCACTTACGAGAACCCTGGCGTTTACCCCGATATTCATTGAGTGCGGCTATATGTGATTTACAGCCTAAAGGTAAGATAAAATGAGGTAAAAAACCGTAACTCGTTTAGGGTAGTGACAGGCATGTGGTAAGTCTTATTTTTCTGAAATGATAAAAATTATTGCATCGCTGACAACGAAACAGTGGTAAAAAACGTCTATTATGTAAAACCCCGTAGTGTGTCAAGGTTTAAAGTATTATTTTTAGGGATTGCATTGCTGATTGGTTGCAGCAAGGGCGCTGAGGATAAAATCGGTGCCACCATCGAGGGGTACGATCTGAGGCTTTGTGCGTGTTGCGGAGGTCTTTTGGTAAAACCCGATGACCAGCCTGGCAGCACCTTCCAATGGTATCAAAAAAACGGAAACTTCAATGTAACCTTTGAAGACAAATTTCCACTGAGGGTATGGATCAGGTACCACCACCTTGCACAAAGTTGTGTGGCATCAGACGGTGAGATAGAGATAACAGAATTAAGTAAATAATTGACCATGGCCAAAATTATATTAGTCTTCATATTAACAGTAGTTTCGCTGGCTTCGTGTTTTAAGCTCAGCAACAGTGAATGTGCAGATGATATTATCTGTACGCAAATATTTGTGTCTGTCACAGTAGACGTCAGTGACGAAAAAGGCAAGCCTGTGTTTGTATCCAGAACGGAGACCCGCTCACTGGACGGTTCGTTTCTCGTGTCCAGGACAGTAAACTCAGTGGGACCGCTGGTGATAGCCGATGACCTGGACCGGAAAAAGCTGGCGAAAGAAGGTACTCCGGTGTCATTTAAAGCTTTTATTCAAGTCAAGGGTCAGGAAATACAGGTTCTGGACCAGGCATTCATAATAGGTCACGACTGCTGCCACATCATCAAGATGGGAGGACCCGACCAGATTAACCTTAATTGTACAGACCTCGTAAAGTGTGCAATGGATAATGATTCTGGCATGTGTGATGCGACCATTCCCAAGGCATACTTTGACAAAGCGTCTGGAAAATGCAAGACTTTCATTTGGGGTGGCTGTGGCCCGTACCCATTCGACACGATCGAAGATTGTGAAGCTTGTGGTTGCAAATGATTTTCACCTGTATCACAATTGATTACCACTGTGTCAGGCTAATATTCCTTTTATCACATAAAAAATGGTTGTCCCTCAGGACATGGAATGGGTCAAAAGACTTAACTTTGAGACAAAACCATTACAAATGACGCAGATTAAGTTTGGGACAGACGGATGGAGAGCCATCATAGCCAGGGATTATACCATTGAAAATGTGGAACGCATCACTGAAGGTACTGCCAGGTGGATGCTAAAAAAAGGAATGAAACAAACTGTAATCGGCTATGACTGCAGATTCGGCGGGCCTATGTTTACTGACACTGTGATCAGCGTTTTGGGTAATTTTGGCATAAAATCTATTGTTTCCACTCATTTTTCCAGTACACCCATGGTGTCACTGGCAGTAGTAAAGACCAATAGTGATTTGGGGATAGTGATTACAGCGTCGCATAATCCTCCATCGTACAATGGTTTTAAACTTAAGTCATCCTATGGAGGACCGTCGGTACCCTCAGATATAGCAGATGTCGAGGCCCTTATACCTACGACCGCCCTGACCGTTCTCCCATCTGTGGCTGACCTTAAAAGCCAGGGCCTGGTGGAGGTGATAGACCTGGAGCAGATGTACATGGACCATATATATGAATCATTTGATATCGACCTGATAAGGAACTCCGGTATGAAGCTGGCCTATGACGCTATGTACGGGGCAGGTCAGAATGTGATCCGCAGATTGTTTCCTGATGCTTTGCTTCTGCATTGTGACTACAATCCATCCTTTATGGGCCAGGCACCTGAACCAATAGCCAGAAACCTCGGAGCCCTCTCCTCAGCTTTGGCCGAAAATAAATGTTACAGCATGGGGCTGGCCAATGACGGAGATGCGGACAGGATAGGACTTTTTGACGAAGATGGTAAGTTTGTGGATTCGCATCATATCCTGCTGCTTTTGCTGTATTACCTGTACGAATACAAAAAACTCAGAGGCAAGGTTGTCATTACATTTTCTGTGACAGATAAAATGAAAAAGCTGGCTGAACTCTACGGACTGGAGTGCGAGGTTACAAAAATCGGATTTAAGTACATAGCTGAGATCATGACGCAGGAAGACGTCCTGGTGGGTGGCGAAGAATCCGGTGGACTGGCTGTCAAGGGTCATATTCCCGAAAGGGATGGCGTATGGATAGGCCTTATGATTATGGAATTCATGGCAAAAACCGGAAAGTCCCTCAAACAGCTGATCAGCGAGGTATATGCCAAGGTCGGACCGTTTGATTTTGACCGCGACGACCTGCACCTGACCAATGAGATCAAAGATGCCGTCATGACAAAATGCAGGGAAGGCAAGATCACATCGATTGGAGACCGGAAGGTAATCAGGGCCGAAGATACGGACGGATATAAATTTTATTTGTCTGACGACGAATTTATCATGGTTAGGGCAAGTGGTACAGAGCCACTTTTACGGGTCTACTGTCAGGCACCCAATTCAGGCGAGGTCAGGAAAATCCTTGATATGGCAAGACAGACATTGCTCGGTTAAATATTACACCTTGCACAATATTTGTATTACTGCAAATTACTTCAAATGCCCTTGTCACTTGTGTGACAATTGAAAACAGCATCGTCCCAATCAGGTAATACTCCAAATTTTATCTAATTGTGACATTTTTAAAATCAATATTGAATTATAACCGCCTTCGGACCATTGGGATGATGATCCTGATGGTCGGATATTTAAACCTTTACTCGCAGGTTCAGGCAGGTTTTCTTATTGATAAGACCGAGGGATGCGGAAGCCTTGCGGTCAATTTTCTGGACCAGTCCACAACTACTTCCGGCACCATAACCAGCTGGACGTGGGACCTGGGCGGAGTGAACTCCGCCAAACAAAATCCAGGAAGAATCTTTACCCTACC
>JAGVTV010000144.1 GCA_019136675.1 Bacteroidota bacterium | reverse complement strand
ATCGTTTCGAGAAATATTCTGAGATTTATTTTGACAGTGATCTGAATGAATCCTTTTCAGAGCTATTCAAACAAATCTGGGATGCTGCCTCCAGCTGTAAATACCTCCCTAAAAAATCCATACCGGCGTAGGTAACAAAATTCGCTAGCGATTCAGCCGGAAACCACACCTACTGTCAGCCCGTGTTCCTTCCTGTAATTCAATACCTCCAGCTTCTCTTGAGGTGTCCTTGTTTTTCTGTGTCTGCTCATATCACAAAGTTAAGTTGTTAACTTAATTTTGTGTCCAAATTTATATCACGCAGAAAACCCACTTTAATATACAGAAGATGTATCTAATTGGCCTTTTAGCTGTAAAAGCTCAGATCTGATCTGACAGTCAGGCAATACTTCATGCCACCACCCTGCCCATTCATAACTGCCTGAAAATGAAGATGCCAAACAGATTTTTACTTCTATTTGGCATCTTGTTTTGTGATCTGACTGGGACTTGAACCCAGGGCCCATACATTAAAAGTGTATTGCTCTACCGACTGAGCTATCAGATCTTCCACAATTCCTTTCCGGAAAAGCGACGCAAAGGTAAATCAATATTTTTTATTTCAAAGAATTTTTTCACTTCTTTCGAGATATTTTTCTCGCTGTACGGTCACCTTCAGGCCCTCATATGCCAACTCCACAGGGCTAAAAACACGCTCCGCCTCTTCTCTGAATACATCCCTCTCCCCATACCTGGTCGAAAAATGCCCCAGCAACAGCCTCCCCGCCCCTGCCTCCCGGGCCGTCATCGCCGCCTCCACAGATGTAGCGTGCATACGCTCCCTCGCCTTGTCCCTCATATCATCCAGGTAGGTAGCCTCATGGTACAGCACATCCACTCCACGCACATGCCCCGCTATGGCCTCGTCATACACCGTATCTGCACAGTAGGCATACGACCTTATGTGGGGCCGCCCGTAGACCAGATGCCCGTACGGGATCACCCTGCCGTCCTCCATCGTCACATCCTCACCCCGCTTGGCAGCCCTGATCATGGCCGCATCCAGGCCGTATTCGGCTATCTTCTCCCGTCTGATGTTGTACATCTCCCACACCTCCTCAAACCGGTATCCGTATGTAGGTATCCGGTGCCGGAGCGGAAAAGCACTCACCTTCACGTGGCGGTCGCGGTATACTTCCGCCATACCCGCATGATCCAGCTCATGGTAGCAGATGTCAAATTCTATCCATGCGTGAGACAGCCTCATCATCGTGTTCATCATCTCTCTGATACCTGCGGGACCTATGATGTGGAGCGGCGACCTGCGTTCGTAGTGAGCATAGGACGTCAGCAGTCCCGGCAAGCCGAATACGTGGTCACCGTGCAGATGGCTGATAAATATGGCGTCGATCTTGTTGCGTTTCAGCCCGTACCTGCCCAGCCTCGTCTGCATACCCTCGCCGCAGTCCACCGCATACAGATGCTCGTGTACATTGACCACCTGAGCACTCGTAATCTCCCTGTACCCAGGCAATGCAGCATTACAGCCCAGGATCGTTATGCTGAATTCCATTATTTTCTTTTTACTTATTGGGCGTGCCCCTCCGTACGTCGGGTCGGGCTATCCGCTTTATCCTGACCGCAGCGTCAGGATGTTCGCTCCTATCCCTCACGCTTTGCTCTTCCAAAACCACCTGATGCCCCATGCCGCAGCCAGTGCCACAGCCATAGACACAAGTCCGGCCATCATCCTGCCATACAGCACATAACCCATGCCAAATAACAAGGCATAAATGCAAATGCATCCCAAAAACATCATCATAATCTCAGCCGCCAGACTGCCGCTACGCAGGTGGGCAGACGTAATCTCACCGGAAGCCATGCCCTTTTCCACCACAGGCTTCCACCCGTAGGCATGCGGACGTATCAGCCTGAAAAATGAAGACAGCACCTTTTCGTCCGTGGGCCGGGTCATCATAGCCGTAGTCACCCATGCCAGCGTCGTCACGGCTACTCCTGTGATAAGTTTCATATGGTCAGCCATGCTGTCTTTGACCACAAAGGTCATCACCAGTGCCACCAGAAAGGAAACAACCATGGCCACAATCTCACTCATCGCATTGACCCTCCACCAAAACCACCTCAGGATAAACAGCAGTCCCGTGCCGGCACCTATCTGAAGCAGGATGTTGAAAGCTTCCAGGGCACTAGACAGGAGCAGCGAAAACAAGGCAGCCATCACCATCAGGACTACGGTTGATATACGGCCCACAGCCACTTGTTGTTCTTCGGTTGCTTCGGGCCTGACAAACCGCTTGTAGAAGTCATTGACCACATAGGAGCTGCCCCAGTTGAGGTGGGTGCTGATGGTAGACATCAGAGCAGCGATTAGGGCAGCGATCACCACACCCAGCAGACCGGCAGGCAGGAAAGACATCATCGCCGGAAAAGCCAGGTCATCCCTCACAAAGGCAGGGTCTACATTTGGAAACTTTGCGGCTATGTCGCTTACATTTGGAAACACAATGATCGATGCCAGGGCTATCAGGATCCAGGGCCACGGCCTGAGAGCATAATGGGCCACATTAAAAAACAGAGTGGCCGTGACCGCATTTTCCTCATCCCGGGCACTAAGCATACGCTGTGCTATATATCCTCCCCCACCCGGCTCTGCACCGGGATACCATACACTCCACCACTGCACGGCCAGCGGTACGATCATCAGGGGCACCAGCACCTCCATATTGTCAAGGTCAGGAATAAAATCCAGTTTTGGGACTACTTCAGGCCTGGACAGCAAGGCAGAAAGTCCGCCTATTTCCGGCATATTGACAATATAAATGCAGGCCCAGACCATACCGACCATGGCTATTATAAACTGGAAAAAATCCGTATAAATGACACCCTTAAATCCACCGATAGACGAGTAGATCACCGTGATCACCGATACGATGAGTACCGTCATTATTGGCGAAAGCCCCATCAGCACTCCGGCTATCTTAATACCGGCAAGCATGACGGTGGCCATAATCATCACATTGAAAAACACACCAAGATATACCGCCCTGAAGGCCCTCAGAAACCTCGCCTCCTTTCCGCTGTAACGCAACTCATAAAACTCCAGATCGGTGGTGATGCCGGACCTTCGCCACAGCCTGGCATAGACAAAGACCGTCAGCATGCCCGTCAGCAGGAAAGCCCACCAGGCCCAATTGCCCGCCACTCCGTTTTTACGCACGATGTCTGTTACGAGATTAGGTGTATCAGCCGAAAAAGTAGTAGCCACCATGGATATCCCCAGCAGCCACCAGGACATGGACCTGCCCCCCAGAAAAAACTCCGAACTGCTCTTGCCGGCTGTTTTGGACACCATCAGCCCTATGACCATCGTCAGGACAAAAAACAGGAAAATCACGATCCAATCCAGGGTTACAAGCTGCATGTCGGTAATTGTTTTGATTGTCGTAAAGATAGGACATTTTATTTATTCCCGGAAAGGTCTTCCATCCTGGAATCAAAACCCACAAAAGATGTAAAGGGGAGACCTCGCTGCAACATGTCTGCCCTGACCTTCCCTTCCTTAGACGCCTTCCTTTCTGAGCACCTCGAGCGGAGTACTCTTGAGTATATCCCGGCTGTTGAGCATGCCGGTGAGTACGGTTACACCAGTGAGTCCGGCCATGGTGAGCAATACCGCCCACCAATCAATGACAAAGTCGAGCTTCAGCTGCAAGCGGGCTATGGCATAACTCGCTGCCAGTGAGATGATAACCCCTGTGCCAGTGGCCAGAAGACCCAGAAACAGGTATTCGGTCACGTTGATCCGGATGATCTGTCGTCGGGTGGCCCCGATAGTGCGGAGCAGGATGCTCTCCCTCAACCGCTGGTATTTGCTCAGGGTCAATGAGCTTATCAGCACGATCAGTCCTGTGAGCAGACTGAAAACTGCCATAAACCGAATGATAAAGGATATTTTGCCCACGATCTGATTGACTGACTGCAGGATGGTGGTGAGGTCCACGACCGATACATTGGGAAAACGTCTGACCACATCACCTCGGTACCTTGTCATGGAAGCATTGTCAGGAGCCTTGGTCACCAACACCTGAAACTGCGGGGCCCCTTCCAGGACCCCATTGGGAAAAATAATAAAAAAACGGGTGGACAGATTCCTGAACTCAATTTCTCTCAGGCTACCTACATAGGTCTGCATCCTGCTGCCCTGTACGTTAAACACTATTTCATCCCCTATATCCACGCCCAGTGCTTCTGCAAAGGTGGTACCCAGCGACACAAATATGGTATCTCCCGGTCCTTTATACTTTCTGAGCTGGCCGGAGACCAGCTTTTCGTCCGCTGCAATGGTATCCCGGTAAGAAACCCTGGCTTCCCTGTTGGCTGCCCATCTTTTGGAATTCATGGTTGTGTCTGCCATCCATTCTGCCTTTGTCTTTCCTTTCCAGCCTTCTATCCTCATCGTAACTATCGGCACCTCCTGTATCACTGGCAGTCCGTGTGATTTTGTCACGGTACGTAAAGAGTCCATCTGGCTGGTCTCGATGCCGTAGAGGATCATATTTGGTTGCCGGCCTTCGTCCATCATTTCCACATTTCTGAGAAGCATGCTTTGCAGTACGACCATTGTGGTCAGGACGGCCGTGCCCATACCCATAGTGACCATGATGGTGCGGGTCTGGTTGTCGGGCCTGAACAGATTGGACAGCCCCTGTCTGGTGATAAAACCGGCCTCCCGTGGTATAAACCGTCTTAAGAGCCGCATTATTCCCGACGAAACAAGAGCCAGCACCGCATAAGCAGCCAGGATAGCCCCTACATAAATCAAAGCCGCCACAGCAGATCCTGTGAGGAGCCATAGAAATCCCACCAGTACAGCCAGAATCACCAGATAGAGCAACATGCCCAAAGCATCCGTGCCGGAAGAAGTTTCCTCCTCATAGGAAATTCGCAGTGTCTTCAGAGGACTTATTTTCCTGATCTGCAGCAGGGGTATCATGGAAAATAAACCTGCTACCAGGAGACCTATGACCAAACCTTCACTGATGGCTCTGAGAGAAGGGGTAATCTGTACGGCCACTGGCAGGAAGTCCTTCAGCAGGAAAGGCAGGATATTCTGAATCATCACACCCAGCATTACCCCCACCAAAACCGCTAATACACCCAGGGCCATGACCTGGATAAAATACACCAGAAAAGCCTCTCCGGGCCTCAGTCCGAGGCATCGCAGCAGGGCTATGGGATTGGTCTTGGACCTCACATATATCAGTACACTGGAAGCTACACCTATACAGCCGAGCAGCAGTGCCACGATGGCCACCAGATTAAGAAAGGAGTTGAGAAAGCCGAATGCCTGATTAAGATTGTCTTTCCTGTCTTCGATGGTTTCGACCCTCAGGCTCTCGGACCTGAACAGCTTTTTTCTGGATGACTTCCATTTTTCGACATCAAATTCTGGCGGCACTTTGTAGTAGTATGCATAGTTTACAAGACTTCCGGGCTGAACCAAACCTGTACTGTCCAGTGACTCAATGCTTAGGTAAACTGCCGGGGCGACAGCCGACGCTGCCCCTATGCTTCCTATGGCACCAGACAGCCGTCCGCGTATCTCCAGCATGTATTTACCGATCTTGATCGAATCGCCGGGCCGAAGGTCATACTGCAGCATCAGACTTTCGTCCACGAGAGCTCCGGGTCCTGACCTGAATGACTCAGCTGCTGACACGGGCTCAGCCTTGATCCTGCCATAAAACGGAAATTTTCCCTCCAGTGCTTTAAGACGGATAAACTGTGTGGCATCGGATTTGGGTATATAGGACATGGAGAGCATTTCCATTTCCCTGGCTTTTTCGCCGGGCAGAGAATCCAGCACGCCCAGGATACCGGGCTCTGCGGGGCGGTTGCCCGAGGCCGCCAGGTCAGCACCCAGCAGCGTTGCCGCCTCACGGTCTATCTCATTTCGCAGATTGTAATTAAATGAATTGATCGCCACGAGGGCTGCTACTCCCAGCACGATAGATGACATAAACAGGACAAGCCTCATTCTGTTTTTGCGACTGTCCCTGATGGCAGTCTTCACCAGGAAGGTGAGCCTGGAGGTATAACTTTGTGTCATCTCAGCCGTTTGATTTGGTGTCACCGACTATTCTGCCTGACCGCAGGCTGATGATACGCCCCGTTTTGGCGGCCAGTTCGGGATTGTGGGTCACAATGATGAGCGTAGTACCGAAGTCTTTATTGAGGTCAAACATCAGCTGCTCCACCATGGCACCGGTGTCTCCGTCCAGGTTGCCGGTGGGCTCATCGGCAAATAATATCCTTGGCTTGTTGATAAAAGCCCGTGCCAGGGCTACCCGCTGCTGCTCACCCCCCGAAAGCTGTGTGGGATAGTGGCCTGACCGGTCTCTGAGGCCTACCCTCTCCAGCAAATTCAGAGCCTCTTCCCGGGCCCCCCGTATTCCATGTAGTTCAAGGGGCAACATGACATTTTCCAAAGCGGTAAGGCTGGGCAGCAACTGGAAATTCTGGAATATAAACCCGATGTACTTATTTCTTAAGTCAGCCCGTTGGTCTTCGGTCAGGGGATTTACCGGTATGCCCATAAGAGTAATACGCCCTTCTGAAGGATTGTCCAGGGTTGCTGCAAGGCCCATTAGGGTCGTCTTTCCGCTGCCTGACGGACCGGTAATAGCCAGAGTTTCGCCGCATGTTGAGGTCCTCGATTTTTAAAATTTCAGGCATACTTACTAACTTTTAAAAACTCTTTGATTACGGCTTCGTTTCAATGTAATAGAAAATGTCAGACAGATGTTCAAACCCAACTTCTTTAAACACCTTTCTGCGGTGGCCTTTTTTATGCTTCTTGCATGGGTGATACTGTATCCATCCTGCAAAAACAAACAAGAAACACATACTCCGGTTGAAAAAGTGGAGTCAAAAAAGGACGAAGTCACGTCTGCAACCCACGAGACGCAGATAAAATCGGATACAAAAACAATCTTATTTTTTGGCAATAGCCTCACGGCCGGATACGGACTTGACGAAGAACAATCCTTTCCTTCCCTCATTCAAAAAAGAATAGACAGCCTTGGACTACATTATACTGTGGTCAATGCCGGCCTGAGCGGAGAGACGTCTTCCGGGGGTAAAAACCGCATCGACTGGGTGCTCAAGCAAAAAGTGGATATTTTTGTGCTGGAGCTCGGGGCCAACGACGTGCTGCGAGGCCTGGACCTCAGGGAAACCGATGCCAATCTCAGGGCTATTCTCGACAAAGTCAGGCAGACATATCCTGAAACAAAACTGGTCATCGCCGGAATGAATGCCCCTCCCAATATGGGCAATGATTATACCCGAAAGTTTTCAGCTATTTTCCCGAAACTAGCCAGGGACTACAATGCTGCCCTTATACCCTTCCTGCTGGAGGGTGTGGCCGCAAATACGGAGTTAAACCTGGCTGACGGCAAACATCCCAATGCGGAAGGGCAAAAGGTGGTCAGGGATAATGTGTGGAGGGTAATCAGGCCACTGTTGTAGCTATTAAAAAATTATGCCAACATGTATATATATTCGACAGCTGATAAGTCATTTAAGGTTCGGGTTCTTTAACTCTATCTTGCCCTCCTCCCAGGCTTTTTTGATCAAAGGATATAAGGTGTTGTAGAACGAATCAAAACAGTCCTCATAATTTTTTTCATTATCGTAATCAAGATGTTTACCCAAATAGTCGTTCAAATCCTGACCATAGATGGTTTTGATTGTTTACCCAAATAGTCGTTCAAATCCTGACCATAGATGGTTTTGATTTTTGGGGCTACTATTTGATCAAAAAATTTAACTCCCACATTGGTACAGTCGCCGTGGCCCATGGAGTAATGATCGTTTTTTGACATCAATAACAGGAATGCGGTGAAAGACCTTTTTGAATTCCAATTTTTTAAAGAAAAATTCGTTAAGTTTCCATATGGCATTGTAATGTTGCCAGATTTCACACATTTCTCAAAGCTATATTGACAAAATTTAAATAAACACTGATCGGCTAGTTCTTTTCGTGAGTTGTCGTTATTAAATACATAAACTGTGCACTCTAACAACTTTCCAAAATCAAAATATCTGTTAGATACTTCCTGTGTTTTATAATCTAAAAGTGACGGATAAAAGAAAAAATCATGGTAGCAATCAAACAGCATGACACAGTCGTCTTTTGAGGCACACTCCTTAAAGACATAAGGCTGCACGGTGGTGTCCTGCTTTGTAAGAGCCTGATCTCCTGGATCTGATTCTTTCTTTACGGTCTTGCAACTTATAAAAACAATTATAATCAGCGATAATAGGATATGTCTTTCCATTTCTATTTTTTTGATATCAATTTTTATATCTTCCCGTCATTATCTTCTTCCACTGATAGTGCCGTATCCTGTTGACCCCTACAGTTTTTTTTAGAATACATGAAGTTGTTTTTATCAGGATGTTTAAAGAGAATATGTTCCATCAGTATTACTTTAGTTATTTTTACTTAAAGTCCGGGGCATGTAACTCTATCTTGCCCTCCTCCCAGGCTTTTTTGATCAAAGGATATAAGGTGTTGTAGAACGAATCAAAACAGTCCTCATAATTTTTTTCATTATCGTAATCAAGATGTTTGCCCAAATAGTCGTTC
>JAGVTV010000076.1 GCA_019136675.1 Bacteroidota bacterium | reverse complement strand
ATCAGATGGGCGTCATCAGACGGCTTGTGATAATCTCCGTGCTGACCCGTAAAAAAAGCCAGAACTGGGATGCCGGCATTGTAAAAAGAAGCATGGTCAGATGGCCCGAGTCCTGAAGAATCCCTCTTAACGGAAAACGAAGGCTCTTTGACACTATCGATGACCTTGTTGAATACCGGTGAAGTTCCAATACCGCTGATGGCAAGTTTTCTTTCCGGATTGAGCCTACCGATCATGTCCATATTTACCATGTAATTTATTTTTGTCTTGTCGGTACCCGTATGATTCACATAATAATTGGATCCCCAAAATTTTTGTCTTGTCGGTACCCGTATGATTCACATAATAATTGGATCCCCAAAGTCCTTTTTCTTCACCTGAGAAGCAAATGAAAAGGTAATTGTAATTTTTAAATTTTGATTTTTTAATGCTTTCAGCCAGATAGATGACACCTGCCACTCCGCTTGAATTGTCATCGGCACCATTGTGTATATCCGGCTCGCCTACGTACAGAGACCCTTCCTTGCCGTAACCAAGGTGGTCGTAGTGACCGCCTATTATGACGGTTTGTGGGGCCTGGTTGTCAATATAGCCAAGGATATTTCTGCCAGTCACGGATTTGCCGTTTTCAGCCGGTTGGTCACCATGAGGATTTCCTGACGCTTTTCTTGTAAAAGACTGGAAATATGTTCTATTGTCGCCGGCGGGGCTAAGCCCTATTTCCTTAAATCTCGAAACTATATACTCACCTGCCTTTTGTTCTCCCGGAGTGCCTGTCTCACGACCTTCCATTTCGTCTGAGGAAAGTGTTATGATATCCAGTGCCAGGTTTTGTTTTGGCCACTCAATGGGATAAGTTGTTTTTTTACTACATGAAGCTGTAAAAAGTACAAGTAAAATAAAGGTAAATAATTTCTGACCTTTTGTCATGGTACTTATTTTAAGGTTTGTAAAAATCAACAACAAATTATTTTAAGTGTTGCATTTTGCTTTATTAATTCTGATACTGATAGGCTCCTGCGTTGATTCCTGCCGATCATTCCAGCATCTCCCTCAGCTCCTGTTTGATCTCTCCCTGTACTTTATTTACCCGCATGATGGTAAGGCCTTCCTTTTCGAGCAGCTGGTCAAACTCATAAAAGTTGGATTCAATTTTTGCTTTTATTCTCTCGGTATAATCTGAAAGTTTTTCAAAAACCTCAGCCCGTAGTTTTTCACGCCCTTTGACGATCTCTTCTTCAAATTTGGCTATCACCTTGCTCCTGTTTAAACCCAGTGTGACACCTGCAAAAAGGACGCCTATGGCAGTTAGCACGCCTCCCGTGATATCAAATACTGCCCCGTGTGCTACTGCTGCCAGTATAACGCCGACAATGGCAATACCACCGCCTGCGGCCAGATTGGGTGTCATTTTAGAAGACTCAGAAACCATAGAGTCATCATAGAAATTTTCGGCTGTATTCATAAACTGACTGAAACTCTGCTGAAGGTCCCTGAGCACATTGATGCGACGCTCTGCAATGTCGGCAAATATTTCATCATTATTTTTAAGGATGGTCTCTGAATATCTGAGCTTGTTATCCACCAGTTTGCCCATGATCTGGATGTTTTCAGAAACATCGATTATACCGTTTTGTAGTTTATCCTTCAGGGAGGTGTTTAACTTTAGCTCAAAATCCTTGGCCTGTGTGACAAGCCATTCTTTCAGTCCGCTTTCCTTTCCGAAAATGGAGCTAAAAGACCTCTTCACCACACTCATGAAGGATAGCCCTTCCTTGAGGTCTTCCAGTTTTTGTCTGGTAATATTGTCATATGAATCCACCAGGTTGTCTGCCAGTACGTTAATTTGTTTTTCGGTCTTTTGATGTTGGGTGTCAATGAGCTCCCGGATCTCCCCCCTGAATTTTGTATCCACTTCGTATTGGCGAATACGGTTTTTCATGCTTTCGTCCAGCTTTTGTGAGATGGTGAGCAGGGTAGTGACGTTATTCTGAAACTTGAGTTCTGACGCTTTACCTCCTGTAATGTTGTGGGCTATATAGTTTCTCACATCTTTAAATCCCGAGATGTCATTATAATCATCCATTTCCAGTTTTGCAGACACGGCAAAAACCTTAGGGTCCTCGATGCCCTTCTTTCGGGCGTGCTCCACGACCCCGCTGAAATTGATACTGAGATCACTTTCTATTGATGTAATCAAAAAACTCCCACGAAGACTGCCGGTAGGGGTTTTTTGCCTCAAAAACAAATACAATAAGGTCAGAATAGGGTATAAACCTCTCCGTGATCTCCTGGTGATGGGCTACGATTGTATTGGTGCCGGGCGTATCTACAATGGCTATTTCCTTGAGAATCTCCACAGGCTGGAATATCTTTTTGAGGTAGGGGTTGACCGTTTCCACTTTTTCTTCCGTGCCATAGACGATCTGCTGGATGGTGTCTGTCATGGGCATTGGGGCAACCTTGCAGACCTCCTTGTCCGTATCGAGCAGGGCATTAATAAAACTGCTTTTACCGGCTTTTACTTCGCCTACTATCACAAAGGTAAACGGAGCTTCCAGGTGGGTCCTGAGTTCCGTCAGTGTTACTTCCAGTTTGTCATGGCCTACCTCTCGTGTGACATCGAGCAGTTTGTCGGCAGAAATGGCCAGTTTGCCCAGTTTCTGGGTCATTTTCGGATTAAAATGATGCATTAAAATCTGTTTTATCTTTGATGGTTTCCCAAATTTTCATTTTTACAAGTATACCAGGAGCCTCGGGGCCTGTGCAGAATAATAAATCCAGTACGCTAAGATTGGGAGTAAAATTAAACTTTTCTTCCCATACCTGCGTGTATTTTACCGGGCACGATATATCATCAGGATTAAAAGACCTAAAGTCTGACAGGTCATCATATTCTTTTTGGTATCTGTCTGTAATTCTGACGTTGATATCCAGATGAAGTTGCTTCAGGACCCATAGAAATGTTTCCATATTGAGGTCAAAAAGGAAAATATGGCGTTTATTAAGCAGCTCAGCGATCTTGTCAAAATAATGGTCAAAATATGGGCTGCGGCCATAAGCTGACCTGATACATTGGAGGTGTTGTGATATCCAGTTGCTGTCATAGGCTACACGAACATCACGTACAGGCATCTGCTGGTTTTTGCCTTTTTGCAGGGGGATGCTCATTGTAACGGGGCCATTGGCCGAAAGCAGGG
Source organism: Bacteroidota bacterium (assembly GCA_019136675.1). Taxonomy (GTDB): domain Bacteria; phylum Bacteroidota; class Bacteroidia; order Chitinophagales; family Saprospiraceae; genus OLB9. Next base: position 5,887 of record JAGVTV010000076.1, on the reverse strand, counting down.
TGTAACGGTTTCTGAATGACCTTTTCTGGTAGTTTTCGTGCTGCTCAATGATTATCTCATCTGCAGCCGTAAATAGGCTGTACAAAAATACCGGGCCAAAGATTTGGGATTCGAGTAATACTGTATTCACAGAGCAAAATTACCTATTTTGGATATGGTTTCAAACCTCCGGATTTTCCAGCCCGGATAAAAACAGAATAAATGCTACATTTGTACTATTTGACAATAGTTTTTTTAATGGTTCAATTGACAATATGATAAAGGTCCTTATTTCAGTGTTGGTGGCTCTGGTACCGGTGACCGGGGTGGTTTTCGGACAGAAAGATATCAGCAAATGGCAAAAGCAGGCAAAGAATGTTACCATTTATCGGGACAACTGGGGTATACCCCATATTTACGGAAAGACGGATGCCGATGCTGTTTTTGGTCTGATGTATGCCCAGTGCGAAGATGATTTTAACCGTATTGAGATGAATTATATAGAAAAACTGGGAAGAATGGCTGAAGTAAAAGGTAGTCCGCTGATGTACGACGACCTGCTCATGCGTTTGGTCATAGACCAGGGTGAGGCCCAAGAGGATTACAAAGCTGCCCCGAAATGGCTAAAAAAGTTGTGTGATGCTTTTGCTGACGGCATTAACTACTATCTGCATACACACCCTGAAGTAAGGCCTGTCCTCCTGACAAGATTTGAACCGTGGTTTCCTTTTTTGTGGACTGACGGCAGCATAGGGGCTATTAATACAGCAGATATGTCATCCTCGGATCTAAAGTTCTTTTATGGCGAAGGCAAGTCCTTTTCATTGGCCAAAGAAAATGAAGAAGAACCGACAGGATCCAACGGATTTGCTTTTGCTCCATCAGTCACCTCTTCAGGCAATGCTATTCTGTATATTAATCCCCATGTGTCTTTTTATTTCAGGCCCGAGGTACATATGGTGAGTGATGAAGGTCTCAATGCCTATGGAGCCGTGACCTGGGGCCAGTTTTTTGTTTATCAGGGATTTAACCCCGATTGCGGATGGATGCATACCAGCAGCAAAGTGGATGCAGCAGATACTTATCTGGAGAAAGTCACCAAACAGGGAGAAAACTGGACCTATCTGTACGAAGGCAGGCAAAGGCCCGTTACAACTAAAAAAATAAGTCTTAAGCTGGGCAGGGGAGCAGGTGCATCAACGAGGGAGTTTAAGGTATACTACACACACCACGGACCCGTGATGGGAAGGCTGGATGACCAATGGATTAGCCTCCGGGCAGACAACAGACTTGCCAACGGACTGATGCAATGCTGGCTTCGGACAAAGGCGAAGGGGATTGAGGATTTTAAAAAGACTCTTGACCTCAGGGGTAATATCAGCAACAACACCGTCTATGCCGATTCACGCGGTAATATTGCTTATTGGCATGGCAACCGCATACCACGTAGAAATCCAGCTATGGATTGGTCAAAACATGCGGACGGCACCTCAGCAACCACAGAATGGCAGGGATATCATGACATAAGTGAAATCGTACAGAGTATAAATCCTCCCAACGGATGGCTCCAAAACTGCAATTCCACACCTTTTACCGTCGCTGGAGAAAACAGTCCCTCCAAAACTTCCTATCCGGTTTATATGGCACCTGACGGTGAAAACTTCCGCGGATTAAATGCGGTCAGGGCATTGAAGGAAAACAAGGTATATGACCTGGATAAAGTGATAGGAGCAGGGTACGATACCCGGCTGGCCGCCTTTGAAGTACTGGTACCGGCATTGATAAATGCATTTGAAAAATTAGATGGTACAGCTTCGGAAAAATATGCTGACCTTGCCGGGCCATTATCTGTCTTGCGGTCATGGGATTACAGGTGCGGCGAAAATTCAATAGCTACTACACTTGCAGTAGAGTGGGGACAGAAACTGCTTCCTTTTATAACGCTTAATCAGACGAAAATGGCCAATCCGCTGGACCAGGCAGAAAGTTTTAACTTGTTTGTTGCTTCAGCCAGACCTGACATGCTGCTAAGCAACTTTGCGGCTGCCGTTGGAGACTTAAAAAGGGTGTTTGGCAAATGGGATATTCCTTGGGGCGAAATCAATCGTTTTCAGCGGATAAGCCCGGCCATTGAGCCTTCATTTGATGACAGATTGCCCAGCCTGCCAGTAGGTTTTGTCGCTTCTACTTGGGGCATGTTGCCTTCTTTTTCAAGTAAAAGCTTCACAGGCACTATAAAAAAGTACGGACTATACGGCAATAGCTTTGTATGTGCTGTTGAATTTGGTAAAAAAGTACGGGCCAAATCGCTTCTGGCAGGTGGCAACAGCGGAAATGCGGGTTCTCCTCATTTTTTTGATCAGGGAGAAATGTACTCTAAAGGCAAATTTAAGGATGTGTATTTTTACCGGGAGGATGTTTTGAAAAACGCCATTCAGACATACAAGCCCGGAGCTAAAAAATGAAAAGGTTTTCCTTTCGCTGCCTGCAGATATTATAATTTAGACGACCGGTTTCTCAGCAGGTGATCCGCTATCACCAGTGCGGCCATGGCTTCTACGATGGGCACAGCACGAGGTACTACGCATGGATCATGTCGGCCTTTGCCTTCAGCTATGGCCTTATCGCCACGGATATCTACGGTATCCTGTGCAGCGACAATGGTGGCCACCGGCTTAAATGCGACATTAAATTGTATGGGCATACCATTGCTTATCCCTCCCTGGATGCCTCCTGAGTGATTTGTGAGCGTGCTTATGCGTCCGGCTTCATTAGTAAAGGCATCATTGTGTTCTGATCCCTTCATTGATACACACTTAAATCCTGATCCGTATTCAAAACCTTTGACGGCATTGATGCTTAACATAGCCTTACCCAGGTCAGCGTGGAGTTTGTCAAAAACCGGGGCACCAAGTCCTGCAGGGCAACCGGTGATGGTACAGCTTACCATACCCCCTATGGTATCACCCATCTTTCTTACTTCCATGATCAGTGATTCCATCAGCTCAGCTGTCTCAGGATGAGGACATCTGACCGGATTTTGTTCGATGGTACTAAGGTTGATTTCGGCTTCAACTGGAATGCAAACTGGGCCAACCTGACTTACGTATGCAGTCACTTGTATGCCATGGGCCGAAAGCAGCATTTTTGCAACGGCTCCGGCAGCTACCCTGGCCGCAGTCTCCCGGGCCGATGACCTTCCGCCACCTGTATGGTCCCTGTGTCCGTATTTGGCGTGGTAGGTAAAATCGGCATGCGATGGCCGGAACACTTCTGCAATATGGCTGTAATCACCGGATTTTTGATCTGTGTTTGGTATAACCAGACAGATGGGCGTCCCTGTACTTTTGCCTTCAAATACACCTGAAAGAATTTCAAAGTCCTCTGCTTCTTTTCTTTGAGTCACAATACGGGATTGCCCCGGTCTTCTGCGTTGCAGATCATAGTGGATAAGGTGCTCGTCGATTAACAGACCCGCCGGACAACCGTCAATGATGACGCCGATTGCCTTGCCATGAGACTCACCGAAGGTCGTTATCCTGAATATTTCACCAAAGGTATTTGCTGCCATAACTCAAAGGTAAGAAAATAAAAAAGGCCCGGTAATCTTCCGGGCCTTCAAATTATTTTGGTTGTACCAAACTGTTATCTTGTTATGATTACAGGTTTTGCAACAATATTTTTAGCATTGGACACCCTGATCATGTAATTGCCCGGATTTAGGTCAGAGACATTTAGCTTAAGGCTGTTGTCCTGATCGATAACGCCAGACTTTACAAGTTGTCCCTTTACATCAAAAAGGCTGAAATTGACATTTCCTTTCATTGCATCAGAGTTGATCTCGATGTTGAGAACATCCTTTGCCGGGTTAGGGAAGAGTTTGATTACTTCGCTTCCCAGGAAGTCATAGGTAGAGGAAGGCTCTGAGAAACTGTACTCACCTGTATCAGAGCGGAATTCAACCTTGTAGGTGCCGGCAGTACACTCGATGTTTGGACCATCTTGTTTTCCGGTTCCTGAAGGGAATTCCTTGGCTCCCCAGTTTACGGCCCATGCAGCCTCAGCTCTGAATTTGATTCCGCTTCCTCCTGTGTCATTGGGGTCAAAATCGGTCAGAACGATGCTCGGCAAGGTCCACCTGTTAGGATTGGTTGGGTCCTTAACCAGGAATGCATCACGGCTATCGTCGTCACCTGGCCAGGCTCCAAATGGACCTGATTTACCCACTACAGCAATTCTGTCGTATTCAATAACGGCTTCAAAGTTGTATTCACCGGTTGTTGAGTTAAAAGTGATTTTATAATCTCCTGCTGGTACCTGAATGTTAGGACCGTCCTGGAAAGCAGATCCGCTTGGAAATCCGTCACCACCCCAGTTGACTGCCCAGTCGTTGTTTGCCCTGAACTTGGCTTCTCCATCGACCAGGTCTGCCCTGAGTCTCCAAATAGAAACGTCGTCAAAATCCTGCTGCATAGGAGTGTCATTGTCCCAACCGCCCGGAGTAGCCGAACCGATGATTCCTACTCTGTCATAGTCTATTACTTTCAAAAACTGGTATATCAGTGTCTTGGTATTGAAAGTGACCTGATAGTCTCCTCCTGCACTTGCAGGTACATCAATATCAGCTCCGTTTTCTACGGCTGTGTCCTGAGGAAATTCACCTCCTCCCCAGTTAAGTGTCCAGGCATCGTTGGCCCTGAACTTGAGCTTTCCTTCCACAAGGGTAACAAGGCCTTTCCAAAGATCCGGGTTGTTGCCCTGCCTGATAAGTTTTGTTTCAGTGTCCCATCCACCTGGAGTGGCTGAACCTATTACTCCAATGCTGGTAAAATCCACAACTTCATCAAATTTGTAAGCACCGGTCATCTTATTGAAGTGAATCTCATATCTTCCGGCTGTGGCTATTGGAATATTTGGTCCATTTTGAGTACCAATGCCTTCAGGAAAATCAGCTGCTCCCCAGTTGACCGCCCAGTCGTCATCCTGCCTGAATTTTGCCTCACCAGCTTGCAGGACCATAATGGTAAAATAATTTACGCTGTCCAGGATGTAAAGATTGGTGTCTTCACCCCAGCCGCCGGGAGTGGCACTGCCTATGATTCCTATGTCTGACTTTACGTGAAAGGCATATGCCCCTGAATTAGAATTGAAATTTACGGTGTAATCACCGGCGAATACCGGGATGTTGGGTCCATTCTGTTTGCCTACACCTGTCGGGAAATCCTTAGCACCCCAGTTGACGTCCCATGCACCGTTGGCACGGAATTTAACTTCACCGGCAATCAGCGTGACATCAAGGGTCCAGGTAGAGTCTGTTACCTGCGTCATCGGAGTATCTGCACCCCATCCGCCTGCTGTACCAGATCCAATCAGTCCCACGCTGGTTACCTGAGCCTGCATGACAAATGTCATCAGGAAAAATGATAACAAAATAAGTAAACGTGATTTCATGGTATTTAAATTTGTGATTTAAAAAAGTTAATGTAATAATGACACAAAGTAAAAACTTATTTTAATTTTACCATTATTTTTTACACAAAAAAAATGACCAAATGAAAAAATTTTTTCCACCCGGGGTAAAACAGTTGACTTATTGTTTTACCCTTTTGCTGTTTCCTCTTCTTGCAGCTTCTCAGAAAACCATCACAGGTACAGTTAAGGACGCTGCAACCGGCGAACTGCTGATAGGTGCAAATATCGTGAGTAAGGAAAACTCTGCCTCCGGAACCATTACTGATATTGACGGAAGCTATACCTATGATGTACCTCAGGGAACGACTGCGATAATCATCAGCTATGCCGGTTACAATTCAATAGAAGAAGTAATAGGCAACAGGTCTGTTATTGATGTCGAGCTGACTGCAGGCAAAATCCTGGAAGACGTCGTTATCATCGGTTACGGATCGGT
>JAGVTV010000133.1 GCA_019136675.1 Bacteroidota bacterium | reverse complement strand
GGCTTAACCTTGTACTTTGACATTTTGATTAAAATTTAGAAGTCACTAAGGTAGAAATATTGGGCAAATCAAAAAAACAAAAGTCATAATTTTTTAATCAGCCGACTAAAACCGGTGCTTTTCCTATTGACGTCCTTCTTCGTAGCCGAAGTGTTTGAGCATTTTTGGGTCATTCCTCCAGTTCTCTTTGATCTTTACGTTCAGGTCCAGAAATACATGCTGGCCGAAAAATTCTTCGAGGCCCTTGCGGGAATCAGTGCCCAGTTTTTTGATGGCTTCTCCTCCTTTGCCGATGATGATGGGTTTTTGGGTCTTTCGATCCACATAAATATCTGCATAGATCATAAGGATAGGACCGTCTTTTCTTTTTTCTTCCTTAAACCGGTGTACAACGACCTCACAGGAGTAGGGTACTTCCTGTTTGTATTGAATCAGGATTTTCTCACGGATGATCTCCGCAGCAAAGAATCGTTCGGGTCTGTCACTGAGTTCGTCTTTGGGGTAGTAGGGCGGACTTTCTGGAAGTGCTTCCAGGATAGCCTGTAAGAGTTCCTCGGTGTTCGTCTTCTTATCTGCAGATATAAGAAAACATTTATCAAAACTGATCTTTGACATCCATTGCAGGCAAAGTTCACCGGATTTATTATCTTTATCTAAGTCTAATTTGTTGATAATAAGAAATTTAGGTGCTTCTGCTTCTGAAAGTAGCTTAAGTAATTTTTCTTCCCCTGTATACTCTTCAAAAATGTCAGTAACAAAAAGCAGGATATCAGCATCTTCAAAGGACGAATACACAAACCTGTTCATGGACTCTTGCATTCCGTAGTGAGGGTTTTCTATGATGCCCGGCGAGTCTGAAAATACTACCTGATGGTCATCCCCGTTGAGTATTCCGAAAATTCTGTGCCTGGTGGTCTGTGGTTTGCTGGTGATGATGGACATTTTTTCGCCCACCAGCGAGTTCATCAGGGTCGATTTACCTACGTTTGGGTTTCCGATGATGCTTACAAACCCTGATTTGTGGGTGTTCATAATAGTTGCTTTTGCTTGTTAAAGATTTTATTTTCAACCGATTCAATGACAAATTCCGGTTTTAGTGCCCGCCAGTTCATTTCATTTACTTCATTTCCAAAATGCACATAATTATACAGTCTGTATTTTTTCATTTCTGAAAGAACATGTTCAAAGGTGTTGACAAAACATATATATCCCTCGTCATCTTTAACGTCATCATACCATTCCTCATAGTAACAGTCTTCGTCCCCGTGATAATTGAGCACATTGTCGCAAAATATAACAAACCGGCTAATATTTTTGTCAATCAATGCATCTGCTACATTCCTTTTCAGAAACATAATATCATTTTCAAGGCTGTCATTCCACTCACCTATAAGTTCAATGAGAGCAAAATGTTTTTTGTAGTTGACATACAAAACCTTTCCGTACAGAGTTTCGGAACCGAAATCGTCCCACTGCGGGTGGATATAGTAGTTGTAGACCTTATTGGTAAAGGTAAACTCGTCATACTCTCTGCCATAAAAAGGGGACTTGGGGTCACTCTCGGCTGTATACTCATCCCGCCATCCCCACCAAGGCTCTATGTCATGCATTTTGCTTATCTTTTTGGTGGATGGAATACCGGTTATTTCCCGTTAATGTTTCCCTTGACCAATCCTGATTACTGTTTTGAGCTTCAGACCTATGGATGCATTCTACACTACAGCTGCTGCACATGGCTGGCTGGCACGGTTCGGCCTGAATGGAAATGTCTACATCATGGTCTGGCAGGTAGCTCCTGATCAGTTGCTTGAGCCCATGGATCTGGTTGTTGGCTTCGCTGATGTTGTAATACCAGGGAAGTGTAAGATGTAAATCTACATGGGACACATGGCCAAATTTCAGGCATGTCAGCTTGTGTATATTGACCCACGATACATCCCGACCTGACCTGATTCCGGACACCAGAGTATCCAGTGCAGCTTCGTCGGCTTCATCCATAAGCCCGTTGATGGTGGTTTTGAGGACATTGTATCCTGTGTATATTATGATCAGACCAAAGATTAAGGCCAGCACACTGTCTATCCATTGCAGTCCGGTGATGTGATAAATAATCAATCCACCAGCCAGAGCCAGTGTGGTCAGCATGTCTGACATCAGGTGCTGTCCACCGCTTATAAGGGCTATGGAGTTTCTCTTTTTACCGACAACAAGTGAATACCTTCCCATGGCAAAGTTTACAATAGCCGTCACCACCATCAGAATAATACCGGTATCCAGCTTGCTGACCAAAGGTGGGTGATTCATCCTTTTTACTGCTTCCACGATGATAAGCACTCCGGCCACTGCAATCATGATGCCCTCCACTGATGCAGTAATCAACTCAGCTTTGCCATGACCATAGGGGTGGTCGTGGTCCCTGGGCCGGGCTACGTACTGCAGGGATTTAAGTGTCAAAAATCCTGTGATAATGTTGACAGTACTTTCCAGGGCATCAGAGAGTATGCCTACAGAGTTGGTCAGAAAAAAAGCCAGACACTTAATAAGGAACAGTACCACCCCTCCAAGGAGAATATATCTCTGTATCCTTATGTTAAAATCGGCGTTGCTGAGGGATGACATTTAATTTTTAATATTTTTACCCTTTATTGTCAACGCAAAAATAGTGTAAAAATGATTTGGAAAGTGAATCCTGATGTGGAGTCTGTCAATAATTTCAATTCAAACAGCCTGGCACACCATCTGGGAATTGAGATCACCGAATTTGGTGAAAACTTTGTGAAGGCAAAAATGCCGGTGGATCAGCGTACCCGCCAACCCATGGGACTGCTTCATGGAGGAGCCTCAGTGGTTTTGTCCGAGACAGTAGGAAGTATAGCCAGCTGGATGGCTGTGGGAGATCCAAACAAACACATAGTAGGCCTGGAGGTCAATGCCAACCACCTTAAATCCGCCAGGCAAGGATTTGTCTATTGCATCACACGGCCTGTCAGGCTGGGAAGAACGATTCATGTGTGGAACACCGATATTTTTGATGAGTCCGATAACCTGTTGTGTACATCAAGGCTGACAGTGATGATCACCGGCTGACCAACTTTTTTATAAAATAATTAATGCCGTTGTTTACCTTTGCGGTCCTATGCAGACAGATATGGTTAGATACTTCCAGGAGAAGTCGGAATTGGATACCCTCAGCGTGACCGAGATAGAATCTCTGATCGCAAGATTTCCGTATTCATCTGTATACAGGATGCTTCTGGCCAAAAAAATGCCCTCCGCCCCCGGACAACATATCATGTTGTACACCGACAATCGGCTTATGCTGCATGATTTGTCCCAAATGCAGGGAGTTGAAGGCGAAATAGCAACACTGCCTGATCAGGAAAATATGACAGCAGCTACCGTGCCGTCAGTAAGCATGTCCCCGACAGCAGAAAATGATGTTCCACAGGCTGAAGAGGAGCAAAAGTTTGATTTTGATCCTGAAGCACCTGTGATAACCGCTGAAGAAGACCTGCTTGCCGGTACGCCTGCCTCTGATCGGGACCTGGCTGATGAACAAGAAACTCCTGATGCGGAAGATAAAGTCGTGGTAGCAAGCGATGAGAAAAGTTTATCTGATCCCTTGCCCGTCAAAGTGGGAAAAAATAAGTCAGGCAAGAAGAAAGGCAAGAAGAAAAGCAAAAAATTTTTGCTGAAGGAATACAGCGGCCTGTCGGAATTTTCCAAGTGGTTGTTGTCCCTGAAAGAACCCGACCTCGAAAAAAAAATTAAGAAGGAAGAAAAGGAGGCAAAAAAGAGAGAACTCCGTAAAAACGTAATGAAATCGGTCACCAAAAAGGAGTCCCTAGTGTCAGAATCATTGGCTGACCTTCTGGCTTCTCAGGGCCATCTGGACGATGCAAAAAAAATGTATGAGCAATTGATGCAGAAATTTCCGGAAAAAAGTAGTTACTTTGCAGCCAAAATAAATGATTTATTAAATAAAAGTTAAATAATGACCACAATTTTGACGATATTGACGGCGATAAACTGTGTATTACTGATGGCTGTCGTTCTGATTCAAAATCCAAAAGGCGGAGGAATCGATTCTTCTTTGGGAGGCTCAGCAGCAAACCAGATGTTTGGAGCAGCCAAGTCAACAGACTTTGTAGAAAAAATAACCTGGACCCTGGCAGCTACTTTGTTTGTCCTTTGCATTGTAACTGCAATCCTGGTTTCAGGAGCAAACACAAACCTTATACAACAGGCTCAATAAACCAACTCAAAACTCAATCTTACAAGGGGTGTTCGCTTTGCGTTCATCCCTTTTTGTTTTTGTACTTCCGGCATTGTTATTTTATGATTAAAACAACAGGGTTCCAAGCTTTTTCGGTTATTATACGAATTAAATAAATGCCGGGCAGGAGACTGCTGGTTTCGATGTCGGCATGTTTGCTGTTATTTTGCACTTGTTTTTGAAGGACGAGTTTACCATCCACACTGAACACTTCCAATTTTTTTATACCCTCCGGTCCTGAGATAAAAACCTGACCATCAGCGGGGTTGGGGTAGAGTGCAAATCTGTCTTCCTCTACATGTGTGATATCTGAAATATTTTCGACCACATAGGTGCCCATTGACTCACATCCGTAGCTGTCTGTCACCTTAACATCATAGTTTCCTGATGGCAGATTGTCCGTACATAATTCATCCCTGAGTAATGCATTAAGAGAGTACCTGTACGGAGGCTTTCCGCCCGTAAAAAATACACACAGTTTGCCGCTTGCTGATAGGTTGGTGTCCGGCACAACCGTGGCATTAATTTTGATATCAGATTCTGAGGAGACAGTCACAGGTAAGATCATAAGGGTGCACCCCAGGCTGTCCTGCACCAAACCTGAATACATGTCATTTGCCAATCCCTGTATGTTTGTTCCTGAATACATTCCATTGTTCCAGGTTACTGACCAAGGCTTTGTACCTCCTGTAATACTAACCGAAATGACACCGTTTGAGTCAGAATTACATCTGTTTAAAATAACAGTATCTACCTTGTAGTAATAGGGCGGCAGCACAGGAATGGTAACGGAGTTTGATACTCCTGTGCAACCTGTCCTGTCTGTGACTGTCAGCTGGTATATCCCCCCGGCGAGTTGGGTGAGCGTATCTGTCCTGGAAGTTGTAAAATACTGTTCACCCTGGCTCCAGTTAAAGTCATATTGCGGGTCACCTTTACTGATGCCTGCTGCTATGATGCCTTCAGGCTTGTCGATACATCTGTTTTCCTGCAACAGAGATAAACTAACTCCAAGGTCATCATTGACATAAGGGACAAAAATATTGGGCAGCGAGGCCTTGCAACCCAGCTTATCGTAAGATGTGACGCTGTAATTTCCCGTAAGAAGAGAGTCTTGTGAAGAAGACGATTCAATAGTATGTCCCCACGAATACTGATAGTCACCGTTTCCTCCTTCCGCAAGGACGGATATAAATCCGTTTCTGCCCAAAATACAGGTCGAGGATGCTATGCTGTCTATGCTCATCAGCATTTCCTCTGGTTCGCTTATGATGACAGGAGGCAGGATGGTGCTGCATCCGTTGTTGTCCGTTAAGGTCAGCGTATATGTGCCTGCCTTCAGGTTAAAAATATCTTCCGTAATGTTGAAATTATTCCACAGAAACGTATAAGGAGGAGTGCCCCCTGATGACTCAGTTTTGACCGACCCGTTTTTTTCTCCGAAGCATCTGACATTTTCAGTGCTTATGACTTTGGCAGAGAGTTGGTTTGGAGTGTCTATTGTAGCTGTAAAAAAGTTTTTACACCCTGCTGTATCGGTTATCGTACAGTTGTACATCCCGGCACCAACCAAATTAATTTTAGGGGAGGTATTGCCGTTTTCCCAGGAGTATTGGTACGGCGGGCTTCCGCCAAAAGAAATAAGTTCTACTGAACCTGAAAGTTGCCCAAAACAAAGCGGATTTTTCTGCGAAAGCACACCGGTTACCACTGACGGCCTGGAAGTTAAAACGATATCCTTTTGAATCGCGGAGCAATTTCTTCCGTCAGTCACCGTGACAGAATATCTGCCTTCTCCGATATTTGCCAGGTCTTTTGTTTTTGCTCCAGTTGACCAATTGTATTGATACGGGTCCGAACCGGCCGTATGGACAATAGAAATGGAACCATCCGATTTTCCGCTGCACGTTGGCTGTACTCTTTGGTCTACCAGAACAGATAGCACAGTTTCCGCCTTAAGCTCGATAAATTCAGTTTTTATCCTGCACCCCCCGATATCCGTGATCTCTGCCGCATACACTCCGGGGGAAAGACCCAGGATCTCATTTCCCGTAAGGAGGTTATTCCATTTGATATTATAGGGAGGGTTTCCGCCACTGATATTCAGCAGGATACGTCCGTCAGCTGAGCCATTGCAGGAGGGATGAGTGAAAGTTTTTGTATAGATAATCGGATTTGTTTCCGGACGGTCATCAGCTGAACCGTTGCAGTTTTCATCTATGGCATTACACTGGATTTCTGAAGCACCGGGATGAATGCCCGGATTACTGTCATCACAGTCGGCATTATTGGCTACATAATTGGCAGGAGGAGTGCTTCTGCAGGCTGATATTTTAAAGTCGGATTGTCCATAGCCGTCGCCATCATTATCCGGATAATACACATTAGGAGCAGTAGACAATGTGGAACCATAAAATTCTATTTGGTCAATAGCAATGTCTCCCAATACCCCGCCGGATGTCAGGGCTACAAAACGGAAAACTGTCTTTAACCCATGATATTTGTCAAGCGAAACCGTTTTTCGGTGCCATTTGTCCCCCTGATTACCTTCTATGGCTGTCAATAGCTCCCAGGTATTGCCTTCATCGGTGCTCGCTTCCAGTCTGAGTGTTGTAATATCAGTCCCAAACATATGATAGTAAAACGACATGTCGCATCTGGAATCGTTGTGTCGTACA